>NZ_JBQENS010000011.1:0-74866 GCF_052044465.1 Pseudomonas sp. 22490
AGAACACCGTCTGGATCTTGATCCCCGCCACCAGCGCGTTGTCGACCTCGTCGACCCCGCCCGGCTGCTTGATGTACTGCAGGTTCGGCCGCACCGTCAGCCAGTCGGTCACATGCACCCCGTAGTACAGCTCGGCGTTGTACTCGGTGTCCTGCAGCGGCTGGTACAGCGGGTTGTCGTAGTCGTCGATGCCGTTCACCTGGTTCACCAGGCGCTGGCGCTTCTTCACATCGTCGTTGACATGGATGCGCGCGATGCCCAGGCCGATGTCGTCCTTCGGCCGCGCGTCGAACGGACCCTTGTAGACCACCCCGAGCTGCTGGTAGTTGTCCACCACGTTGGTCGCCTTGTCGTGGACCGTCAGGTTGGCGAACAGGCTCAACCCGCGCGAGGCATCGCCGTTGTGCGAAGTGACCTGCTGCTGCGCCACCACCCACCAGCCATGCTTGCTGCCGCGCGACTTGAAGTCGTTGCCGGTCAGCCCCTGCGGCTGGCCGTCGACGTCGTCGTAGACGTCATCGGCCTTCGCCGTGCTGTAGTAGTAACCCAGCCGGTACTCGCCCGGCAGTTGCTCGGCGCCGACCTTCGGCTGCCAGATCAGCTCCACCGGCAGCAACGCGCCCTTGGTCCCGCTGCCGCTCATCTTGAAGCCGTTGCCGGTCTCCAGGTTCGACGGGTTCTGCTCGTAGGCGCCGACCTGCACGTACCAGTCCGGCGCGAAGTTGTACTTCACCCGCAACGCCCACTGGCTGACCGGCCAGTTGTACCAGATGCTCCCCGCCCAGTTGCCCACCTGCGAGCCGCAGAAGGCCAGGTTCTGGAAATCGCAGGGGAAGCTGTTGAAGTCCTCGCCCTCGCCGAAACGGCCGAATTTCACGTCCAGCGCGCCGTCGAAGTACTGCTGCTTGAGCCACAGCTGGGTCAGCCGCCAGGTCTGCCCGCGGCCCCAGACCTCCTGCACCGAGCTGATGTGCCCGGCACGCGGGTCGCCGATGCGGTCGTTGGAAAGGTTCTTGCCGTTGCGCTCGGTGACGGTGAACTGGAACTCGGTAGCCTTCCAGCCGAGGATCTTCTCCAGGTCCATGTGCACGCCCAGGGCGAACTGGTCGGTGTAGCGTCCGGTCTTGTCGTCGTCATAGCCGCCGTCGAGGTTGGCCGCCGCCTCGCCGACGTACTCCAGCTTGAAGTCGTAGCCCTTCTCCAGCAGCTCGGTGCGCTTGCCGCCCCAGTCGCCGAGCATCCATTTCGAGTTCGGGGAGAACGCCTCGGCGGCGTGCGCCGCGCTCCCCAAGCCCAGCGCTCCAAGGGCAAACAGGCAGCCAACGGTCCTGGCGGCCGGTCTGGTTTTCTTGTTCTTGTACATTTCCAGCGTCCTCGTGGTTGTGGTCTAGGCAGTACGAAAGGATTCAGGAGTTCTTCTGACGATTGCCGTTCAACGCGGTGACCTTCTCCGCTGCCGCGCCCGCCGTGCGCACGGCCACGCGCTCGCCGCTCTGCGCGTCGAACAGCAGGACCCGCGCGGGATCGAAGCGCAGGCTCATGCCGCTGCCCGCGGCCGGCGCGACGTCCGGCGCCAGGCGGCAACAGACCTTGACCTGGTTGACGGTGACGAAGACCAGGGTGTCCGGCCCGGTCGGTTCGAGCACCTCGACCTCGGTACGCAGGTCATGGGCAGCGCTGCCATCGCCCAGGGCGATCTGCTCCGGTCGTACGCCGAGGATCAGCTCGCGCCCCTCCTCCAGGCCGGGCTCCAGGCTCAGCGGCAGTTCGATACGGTCCTGGCCGCTATCGAGCAGGCCGGTCCAGCGTCCGTCCCGGCGCTGCAGGCGCAACGGAATGAAATTCATCGGCGGCGAACCGATGAAGCTGGCGACGAACAGGTTGGCCGGGTCGTTGTAGATCTGCTGCGGCGTGCCGAACTGCTGGATGACGCCGTCCTTCATCACCGCCACCTTGTCGCCGAGGGTCATGGCCTCGATCTGGTCGTGGGTGACATACACGGTCGTGGTCTTCAGCCGCTGGTGCATCAGCTTCAGCTCGGTGCGCATTTCCACCCGCAGCTTGGCATCGAGGTTGGACAGCGGCTCGTCGAACAGGTAGACCTTGGGCCGCCGCGCCAGCGCCCGGCCCATGGCCACCCGCTGCTGCTGGCCGCCGGAGAGCTGCGAGGGCTTGCGTTCGAGCAGGTGCTCGATCTGCAACAGCCGGGCCACCCGCGCCACCTCCTCGTCGATGGCGGCCTGGGGCATCTTGCGGATCTTCAGGCCGAAGGCGATGTTCTCGCGCACGCTCATGGTCGGGTACAGGGCGTAGGACTGGAAGACCATGGCGATGTCGCGGTCCTTGGGGCTCATGCCGCTGATGTCCTGGCCGTCCACCAGGATCGCACCGCCGGTGATGCTCTCCAGCCCGGCGATGCAGTTCATCAGGGTCGACTTGCCGCAACCCGAGGGCCCGACGAGGATCAGGAATTCGCCGGAGTCGATCTTCAGCCGGATGTCCCTGAGGGTATCGGCCAGGCCGCTGCCGTAGCTCTTGTGCAGGTTGCGCAGTTCGAGGGTTGCCATGTTTCGTTCGTCTCCGGGGTCAGCGACCCGTCTCAGCCTTTCACGGCGCCGGCGGTGAGGCCGCGCACGAAGTACTTGCCGGCCAGTACGTAGACCACCAGCGTGGGCAGCGCGGCGATCATCGCCGCGGCCATGTCGACGTTGTATTCCTTGACCCCGGTGGTGATGTTCACCAGGTTGTTCAGGGCCACGGTGATCGGTTGCGAATCGCCGCTGGCGAACACCACGCCGAACAGGAAGTCGTTCCAGATCTGGGTGAACTGCCAGATCAGGCAGACCATCACGATGGGCGTGGACATCGGTAGCAGGATGCGCAGGAAGATGGTGAAGAAGCCGGCGCCGTCCAGGCGCGCGGCCTTGACCAGGGCATCCGGGATCGCCACGAAATAGTTGCGGAAGAACAGCGTGGTGAAGGCCAGGCCGTAGATCACGTGGACCAGCACCAGGCCACTGGTGGTATTGGCCAGGCCGAGCTTGCCGAGGGTGAAGGACATCGGCAGGAGGATCACCTGGAACGGCAGGAAGCAGCCGAACAACAGCGCGCCGAAGAACAGCTGGGAACCGCGGAAGCGCCACATCGACAGCACGTAGCCGTTCAACGCGCCGATGAAGGTGGAGATCAGCACGCCGGGCACGGTGATCAGCACCGAGTTCCAGAAGAACGCGCCGACGCTGTCCCAGGCCTTGAGCCAGCCGATGACGGTGAAGGTGTCGGGCAGCGACAGCAGGTTGCCGGTGCGGATGTCGTCCGGCGTCTTGAAGCTGGTCAGCAGCATCACCAGCAGCGGCACCAGGTAAAGCGCGCAGGCGCCCCAGAGGGTCAGGTGCACGGCCAGGCGGCTGACGCTGAAGCTCGGGTTCAGGGACGCGTCACGCATGGCGCTTGCCTCGCAGTTCGGAATACAGGTAAGGCACCACGATCGCCAGTACAGCGCCGAGCATCAGCATCGCGCTCGCCGCGCCGAGCCCCATCTGGCCACGGGTGAAGGTATGCGCATACATGAACATCGCCGGCAGGTCGGAGGAATAACCCGGGCCGCCGGCGGTCATCGCCGCCACCAGGTCGAAGCTCTTGATCGCGATATGGGCGAGGATCATCAGCGCGCTGAAGAACACCGGGCGCAGGCTCGGCAGGACGATGCGCAGGTAGATGGTCGGCAGGCTCGCACCGTCGACCTGGGCGGCGCGCACGATGGCCGGGTCGACCCCGCGCAGGCCGGCGAGGAACAGCGCCATGACGAAGCCGGAGGCCTGCCACACGGCGGCGATCACCAGGCAGTAGACGACCCGCTCCGGGTCCACCAGCCAGTCGAAGCGGAAACCTTCCCATCCCCAGTCGCGGAGCAGCTTGTCCAGGCCCAGGCCCGGATTGAGCAGCCACTTCCAGGCGGTGCCGGTGACGATCATCGACAACGCCATGGGATACAGGTAGAGGGTGCGGATGAAGCCTTCGCGGCGGATGCGCTGGTCCAGCAGCACTGCGAGGAACACTCCGAGCACCAGGCAGATGGCGATGAACGAGCCGCCGAAGAGCAGCAGGTTCTTGCTCGCCACCCACCAGCGGTCGTTGTCCCACAGGCGCTGGTACTGGCTCAGCCCGGCCCACTTGTAGCTGGGCATGAAGCGCGAGTTGGTGAAGGACAGCAGCAGCGTCCAGCCAATGTAGCCATACATGCAGAACAGCACCACGACCACGCTTGGCGCCAGCACCAGCTTCGGCAGCCAGCCTTGCAGGCGATCGAGTGGCGAGACGCGACGAGGCGCTACCGGAGCCGTGGGATAGACAGGGGAATTGGTCGCCATGCGTTTTCTCGCGTGCGAAGGAACCCACCCGTGCCGCTCGGCGGCACGGAGCCAGTCGGGAGGATCGAGCGGAGCCCAGGCCGGGCTCCGCGCCAGGGACTTACTGCGCCGCCGCCTCGATGGCGGCCGCCAGTTGCTGGGCGGCCTTCTGCGGATCCGCGGCGGGGTCGTTGAAGAAGTTGGTCACCACGTCGAAGATCGCCCCCTGCACGTAGCTGGAAGCGGCCATGCTGTGGGCCATGCTCGGCACCAGGTTGCCGTCCTGGGAAGCCTGCTTGAAGTCCTTCATCGACTGCTGGGCGCAACTGTCGAACGGCGCCATGTCGGCGTCCAGGCGAACCGGGATGGAGCCCTTGTTGAGGTTGAAGTCCTTCTGGAAGGACGGGTCGAGCACGCTGCGCGCCAGGTCTTCCTGGGCCTTGCGGTTCTCCGCGTTGCTCAGCTTGAACATCACCAGCGAGTCGATGTTGTAGTCGAAGGCTTTCTGCGTGCCGGGGAACGGCAGGCACTGGTAGTCCTTGCCCGGCACCTTGCCGGCGGCGGTGAACTCGCTCTTCGCCCAGTCGCCCATGATCTGCATCCCGGCCTTGCCGTTGATCACCATCGCCGTGGCGGCGCTCCATTCGCGACCGGCGGCGTCGGCATCGACGTAGCCGCGGAGCTTCTTCAGCGCGGCGAACACCTCGACCATCTGCGCTCCGGTGAGGGTCGCCTTGTCCTGTTCGACGAAGGCCTTGCGATAGCCTTCCGGACCCATCTTGCTCAGCACCAGGTTCTCGAACACGGTGCCGTCCTGCCACGGTTGGCTGCCATGGGCCAGCGGCGTGAAACCGGCGGCCTTGAGCTTGTCGGCGGCGACGAACAGTTCGTCGAGGGTGGTCGGCGGGGTGGCGCCGGCCTTCTTGAACACTTCCGGGTTGATGTAGAGCCAGTTCACCCGGTGTACGTTGATCGGCACTGCTACGTAGTCGCCGTCGTACTTCATGATCTGCGCCACCTGCTTCGGCAGCAGGCTGTCCCACTTGCCTTCGGCGGCCACCGCGTTGAGGTCGGCGAGCAGGCCCAGTTCGCCCCACTCCTGGATATCCGGCCCCTTGATCTGCGCCGCGGCCGGCGGATTGCCGGACACCGCGCGGGTCTTCAGCACGGTCATCGCCGCCTCGCCGCCACCGCCGGCCACGGCGAAGTCCTTCCAGGTGTGGCCCTTGGCTTCGACCAGCTTCTTCAGGGTTTCGGCGGCGCGCTTCTCGCCGGCGGAGGTCCACCAGTGCAGCACTTCGACTTCGCCGGCCTGGGCCAGCAGCGGGGAGAGACAGAGGGAGGAAAGACAGATGACGGCAGAGAGGCGACGGATCGCATTCATGAGGAAAACCTTCTTCTTGTTATTCGGAGCAAGTCTGCGCTTGCAATGCTTCGAGTCTATTCAAGCGTTCCGCGTCGCGGGTAACGAAGCGATCCGGGTTTGTCACGGAGTGGTTACATTGGGATTGAGGCAGAGCAGGAAAATCTGGACTCGAACTCGGCAAGGCGGTTTCGCGACAGAAACCTCCTACAACACGAAAATGACCTCCAGCAGCACCTCCCTGCGCGGCAGCACCTTGTCGTTCCAGAAACGCAGTACCCTGGACCCCGGCTCTCCAGCCAGGCATCGGCCGGCGAACCCACATGCTGCCCACCATCCAGTTGGATCACCAGCATCCGCTCATGACAGACGAAATCGACGATGTACGGCCCGAGAACCTTCTGCCGACGAAACTTCAGCCCGAGCAATCGATGCCCGCGCAAACACTGCCATAGCGCCCGCTCCGCCTCTGTCTGCGGCTGCCGCAGAACACGGGAGAACCTCGTGCCTGCCCGCCTCGTTCAAGGGCCCGACAGGCCAGCCCATCACTCCAGCCCCAGGCGTGGCAAGCGCAGGCTGACCCGCAGGCCGCCCTCGCGACGGTTCTGCAAACTGACTTCGCCGCCATGGGTGTGCGCGATGTTGCGCGCAATGCCCAGGCCCAGCCCGTAGCCCTGCCCTCGCGGAGACAGGCGGAAGCGCGGCTCGAAGATCTGTTCCAGGCGCTGCTCGGGCACGCCGGGGCCGTCGTCGTCGACGTGCAGCACCACCGCTTCCGGCCCGTCCTCCAGGCTCAGGCGGGCGCGTTCGCCGTATTTCAGCGCATTGTCCAGCAGGTTGCCGATACAGCGCTTGAGCGCCAGGGGCTTGCCCGGATAAGGCTCCGCGGCGCGACCGACGACCTCCACCCGGCCATCGGCCAGGTAGGGCTCGGCGATGTGCTGGAGCAACAGGTTGAGGTCGACCGGCTCGACGTTCTCGTGGATATCGGTGTCCTTCACGCATTGCAGCGCGCCCTTCACCAGCAGTTCCAGCTCGTCCAGGTCGCGCCCGAACTTCTCCTGCAAGCGCTCGTCCTCGAGGAGTTCTACCCGCAGGCGCAGGCGGGTGATCGGCGTGCGCAAGTCATGGGAGATGGCGCTGAACAACTGTCCGCGCTCGTTCAGGTAGCGGTCGATGCGCTCGTGCATGGTGTTGAAGGCGCGCGCCACCTCCACCAGTTCGCTGGCGCCGCGTTCCTCCAGCGCTGCCGACGGACTGCCCAGGGCCAGGTCGCGGGCGGCGCGCGCCAGGCGCTTGAGCGGACGGCTCTGCCAATGCATCAGCAAACCGGTGAAAAGCAGCAGCAACAGGCTGGTGAAAACGATCGAGAGCACCTGCTGCGGTTGCAGTCCCTCGGGTTCCAGGCTGACGTACGGCGCCGGCATCAGGCTGGCGATGTACAGCCACTCGCTGTCGCCGATGCGGATCTGGGTCACCAGCACCGGCGGGTTCACCGGCTCCAGGGTCAGCGCGTAGTGCGCCCAGGAACGCGGCAGCTCGTCGAGCTTCAGCGCGCCGTTGAACAGGCGCAGCTCGTCGGGACTGACGAATTCGACCTGCAGCTCGACCTCCTTGCCCAGGCGTTGGTGCAACACGTCCTGGACGATCTCCAGCACCGCCTGCTTGTTCGGCGTGTCCGGCAGGGCACGCATCTCCAGCGGCCGGTCGTTCAGCGAGACGAAGAAGCGCGTACCGCCCATGCTGCGCAACTGGTCGAGCACCAGCGGACGGTAGCCGAGCGGCAGGGAACGGAAGTAGCTGACGCTGGCCGCCATCGAGTAGGCCAGGCTGCGCGAGCTGGTGAGCAGGCCCTCGCGCTGGCTGGAGCGCAGGTGCGACAGCCAGAACAGGCTGGAAAGCCCTTGCGCGACCAGCACCGCGAGCAGGGTCAGGAGCAGCATGCGCCCGAGCAGCGAGCGCGGCACCGGCGACCAGCGCCGCCGTTCGCTCATGGCTGCAGGTGCGGCCGCACCTGCGCCGCCAGCAGGTAGCCACTGCCGCGCACGGTCTGGATCAGCCGCGGCGCCTTGCCGGTGTCGCGCAGGCGCTGGCGCAGGCGGCTGACCGCCATGTCGACGATGCGCTCAAGCGGCAGCACCTCGCGGCCGCGGGTGGCGTTGGCGATGGTGTCGCGGTCGAGGATCTGCTGCGGATGGTCGAGGAACAGCTTGAGCAGGGCGAAATCCGCGCCGCTGAGGAAGAACTCCTCGCCGTCCTCGTGGAACAGTCGGTGGCTGACCGTGTCCAGCCGCCAGTCCTCGAAAGCCAGTACGTCGCCACCGCGCACCTGGGTGAACTGCGCGCGGCGCAGCAGGGCCTTGATCCGCGCCAGCAGCTCGCGCGGGCTGAACGGCTTGCCCAGGTAGTCGTCGGCGCCCAGTTCCAGGCCGATCACCCGGTCGGCCTCGTCGGAACTGGCGGTGAGCATGATGATCGGCATGCAGGCCAGGCGCTGGTGGGAGCGAATCCAGCGACAGAGGCTGAAGCCGTCCTCGTCCGGCAGCATCACGTCGAGGATCGCCAGGCTCGCCTCCTCCTCGCACAGCGCCTGGCGGAAGTCGGCGCCCCGCGAGACGCTGCGGACCTGGAAGCCGGCGCGGCTCAGGTAGGTCTCCAGCAATTCGCGGATTTCCTGGTCATCGTCCACCAGCAGGATCGATCGTCCGTTCGCGCTCACGAGGCTCCTCCTTATGCGGTTGCTCGACGCCGACTCAACCCTCGGCGTCCAGGGCCTGCTGCAGGGCGACTCCGGCGCCGAGCAGGCCCGGATGTTCGGCGGTCATGACCCACACCGGTACGTCCTGCAGGTAAGCGCCGCTAGTCTTGCCACGGCTGGCGAAGGCCTCGGCGAAGCCGCTGGCGATGAAACGCTCGAGGAAACGCGGGACGATGCCGCCGGTAATGTAGACGCCACCGAGCGCGCCGACGGTGAGCACCGCGTTGCCGGCGACCCGCGCCAGCCACAGGAAGAAGTGCTCCAGCACGGCGTCCGCCTGGGCGTCGCCGGCCATGGCCAGGGCACCGACTTCCGCCGCACTGCTCGCGCGTACGGCGACCCCGTCCAGGGCACAGCTGATTTCATAGAGGGCGAGCAGGCCGTTGCCGGACAGTGCGCGCTCGGCGGAGACATGTCCGTAGCGCGCCTGCAGGCCCTGCCAGAGCGCGAAGTCGCGCGGCGAAGTGACCGGCAGGTCGACGTGCCCGCCCTCGCAGGGCAGCACTTCCCAACGTCCCCCGCCCAGCGGCAGCAGGCTGCCGACGCCAAGGCCGGTGCCGGGACCGATGATCAGCCGGGCGCGATCCGCCTGGGCACTGCCGGCGCGGACCTGCACCAGCTCGTCCGCACCTAGCCGCGAGGCGGCCCAGGCCATGGTGCTGAAGTCGTTGACCAGCAGCAGGTGATCCAGCCCCAGCTCCTCGCGGAACGCGGCACGATTGATCACCCAGTGGTTGTTGGTGAAACGGAAATCGGCCGCCCCGACCGGACCGGCGCAGGCCAGGCAGACCGAGTCGATGTTCGCCACCGATTCGCCGATCCGCGCCAGGTAGTCGCGCACGGCCAGTTCAGGCCGCGGGTAGTCGGCGCAGGCGAGCACCTCGATGGATTCCAGGCGCTGCCCGCGCCAGAGCGCGAAACGCGCATTGGTGCCGCCGATATCGCCGACCAGGCCGAGGCCGCCGGCGCTTCTCTTGTTGTCGTTATTCATCGTCGTTGAACCGCAATGCCCCGCGCCAGGGCGGGACGGTCGGCAGATGTTGCCGGAGAGACAGCCGCCAGCCAAGCGCCGGCGGATATCGACCTATCAGAATCAGCGCCAGCCGTTGAGGCTCTCGGTAAAGCTGCAGGCGCCCTCTTCCGCGCTGCTCATGGCGTTGCGCATGAAGGCGAACAGCTCGCGGCCGCAACCGAGATTGCCGTCCTGCGGCGCCGGCTCCAGGCTGCGCGCCTGCCATTCGGCGTCGTCGACCAGCACCCGCAACTCGCCGTTCACCCCATCCACCCGCACCCGGTCGCCGTCGCGCAGGCGCGCCAGCGGACCGCCGGCGATGGCTTCCGGACTCACATGGATGGCCGCGGGCACCTTGCCCGACGCCCCGGACATGCGCCCGTCGGTGACCAGCGCCACCTTGAAGCCACGATCCTGCAGGACCCCGAGGAACGGCGTGAGCTTGTGCAGCTCCGGCATGCCGTTCGCCCGCGGGCCCTGGAAACGCACCACGGCGACCAGGTCGCGCTCCAGCTCGCCGGCCTTGAAGGCCGCGGCCAGGCTGGCCTGGTCGTGGAAGATCCGTACCGGCGCCTCGACCACCTGGTGTTCCGGCGCCACCGCCGAGACCTTCATCACGCCGCGACCGAGGTTGCCCTCCATCAGGCGCAAGCCGCCTTCGGCGGAGAACGGCTTGTCCAGCGGACGCAGGATGGCTTCGTCGAGACTCCGTTCCGGCCCTTCGCGCCAGACCAGCCGGCCATCCTCGAGGAACGGCTCGCGGGTGTAGCGGCGCAGGCCGGGGCCGGCGACGGTCTGTACGTCCTCGTGAAGCAGCCCGCCGTCGAGCAGTTGGCGGATCAGGAAGGACATGCCGCCGGCCGCCTGGAAGTGGTTGATGTCGGCCTGGCCGTTCGGATAGATGCGCGCCAGGGTCGGCACCACATGGGACAGCTCGGACATGTCCTGCCAGGTCAACTGGATGCCCGCCGCCTGGGCGATCGCCAGCAGGTGCAGGGTGTGGTTGGTCGAGCCGCCGGTGGCGAGCAGCGCCACCACCGAGTTGACGATGGCCTTCTCGTCGACGATCTCCGCCATCGGCACGTAGTTGCCGTTCTCGGGGGTCAGCCGGCTGGCCTGGCGTGCCGCTTCGCGGGTGAGTTCGTCGCGCAGGGGGGTGTTCGGGTTGACGAAGGAGGCACCGGGCAAGTGCAGGCCCATCACCTCCACCAGCAACTGGTTGGTATTGGCGGTGCCATAGAAGGTGCAGGTGCCGGGTGCATGGTAGGAGGCCATTTCCGAGGCCAGCAGCTCTTCGCGAGTGGCCTTGCCCTCGGCGAACAGTTGGCGCACCGCGGCCTTTTCCTTGTTGGAGATGCCGGTCGGCATCGGCCCGGCCGGGACGAACACGGTGGGCAGGTGGCCGAAGCGCAGCGAGCCGATCAGCAGGCCCGGCACGATCTTGTCGCAAACACCCAGGCACAGCGCTGCATCGAACATGTTGTGAGACAGCGCGATGGCGGTGGACATGGCGATCACGTCGCGGCTGGCCAGCGACAGTTCCATGCCCGGCTCGCCCTGGGTCACCCCGTCGCACATGGCCGGCACGCCGCCGGCGAACTGGCCGACCGAACCGATCTCGTGCAGCGCCTGCTTGATCAGCCCCGGAAAGCGCTCGAACGGCTGGTGCGCCGAGAGCATGTCGTTGTAGGCGGAAACGATGGCCACGTTGGCCTGGTTCATCAGCCGCAGGGTCTGCTTGTCGCTTTCGCCACAGGCCGCGACCCCGTGGGCGAGGTTGCCGCACGGCAGGGTGCCGCGGTGCGGCCCCTTGCTGGCCGCCGCCCGGACCATCTCGAGATAGCGCTGGCGAGTGGCCGCGCTACGGGCCTGGATGCGGCGGGTGACTTCGAGCACACGAGGGTGCATGGCAGATTCTCCTACAGACTATCAATTGTTGTTTTTACAACATAATCATCGGTTGAAGGATGTTTACTTTTCTTTCTGGACGAAATGTAATGGTTTTTACCACAACAATAGAAAAGAGACGACCTCATTATGACTATCCGCCTGGCCATCAACGGCTTCGGTCGCATCGGCCGAAACGTTCTTCGCGCCCTGTATACCGGCCACTACCGCGAACAGTTGCAGGTAGTGGCGATCAATGACCTCGGCGACGCCGCGGTCAACGCCCACCTGTTCCAGTACGACAGCGTCCATGGACGCTTTCCCGGCGAGGTCGAGCACGATGCCGAAAGCCTGCGGGTGATGGGCGACCGCATCGCCGTCAGCGCCATCCGCAACCCGGCGGAACTGCCCTGGAAGAGCCTCGGCGTGGACATCGTGCTCGAGTGCACGGGGCTCTTCACCAGCCGCGACAAAGCCGCTGCCCACCTGCAGGCCGGCGCCGGCAAGGTGCTGATCTCGGCGCCCGGCAAGGACGTCGACGCCACCGTGGTCTACGGCGTCAACCACGAGGTGCTGCGCGCCTCCCATCGGATCGTCTCGAACGCCTCCTGCACCACCAACTGCCTGGCACCGGTGGCCCAGGTGCTGCATCGCGAGCTGGGCATCGAGCACGGCCTGATGACCACCATCCATGCCTACACCAACGACCAGAACCTCTCCGACGTGTACCACCCGGACCTGTACCGCGCACGTTCGGCGACCCAGTCGATGATCCCCACCAAGACCGGCGCCGCCGAGGCGGTCGGCCTGGTCCTGCCGGAACTCGCCGGCAAGCTTACCGGGCTGGCGGTGCGGGTGCCGGTGATCAACGTGTCGCTGGTCGATCTCACCGTGCAGGTGGCCCGGGATACCAGCGTAGACGAGGTCAACCGCCTGCTGCGCGAGGCCAGCGAGGGCTCTCCGGTGCTCGGCTACAACACCCAGCCGCTGGTGTCGGTGGATTTCAATCACGACCCGCGCTCGTCGATCTTCGACGCCAACCACACCAAGGTCAGCGGCCGGCTGGTCAAGGCGATGGCCTGGTACGACAACGAGTGGGGCTTCTCCAACCGCATGCTGGACAGCGCCCTGGCGCTGGCCGCCGCCCGCGACTGACGCGCCTCAGCGGAACTTGCGCCGACCGCGCGCCTGCAACGCCAGCAGGCGCAGGTCGGCCTCGGCGAGGATCAGTCGCTGCTCGGCCTTGTCCGCGCGCTTCCAGGCACGGATTTCCTGGCGCGTACGCCCGCAGCCACGGCACACGTCGGCATCGAACTCACAGATATTGATGCAAGGACTTTTCAAGCGTTCCCCCTTTTTCGGCGCGGACCGCAACCGGTCCTCGCCCGTCACTTCACGACAGGCGGCGGGCCGGCGTCCAGGAGGGAATGACTATCGGGCCGATCGAGCGGCCCGCGGTCACTCGGCCTCGGCGTCGCGCAGGCTTTCGTAGGCAGGCGCGGCATAGATGCCGGCCTCGACGCAGAGCGCCATGACCCGCGGCAGGTCCTGGGTATAGACCAGCACCGCCTGCAACTCGTCGTCCAGCGGCTCGCTGAAATCCACCAGCACGTAACCGCCCTTTTCCGGATACATGCTGCTCAGTTGCACCTGGATACGGTTGAGGGCGACCAGCGGCTCGGTCTTGAGCAACTGCTTCGGCTTGATGTTGAACGCCACGTCCTTGCCGAAGGAGGCGACGATCCGGGCGAACAGCTCGGCATAGGTGTCGGCCTGGAACAGCACGATATCCGGCAGGCTACCGACCACCACCCACTCGCCGAGCGGGATCGGGAAACTGTCGTCGTAGTTGATGTCCGGGTTGGCGGCGAGGAACCCTGCCGGATCGGCGTAGGCCTGGGCCGCCTCGTCGGCGATCCGCCGGATCTCCTCGGCGCCCATGCAGCCGGTGCTGATGAGGGTGATCAGTTCGTTCAGGGTCTCTTTCATGGGGAGTTCCAGGGTCGATGAAACGGAGCGGGCCGGCCTCGCCGGCGCGGCCGGATGAATTCTACAGGGTGGAACGACGGTCAGCGGCGCGGCCAGTCGTCGTCGGCGTCCAGTGCCTCGCGCTCCTCGCGCATGGCCTCCGCCAGGGCGCGCTCTTCGTCATCGGGATCGGCGCCCGCGACAGCCTCCGCGACGGCAGGCTCGACGGCTTGCTCCGCGACCACGGGAATCGGCCCAGCCGCTGGCTCGGCGGACTCGTCGCCCTGCTCCGAGGGCTCCGGAGGGTCGAGCAGGTCGTCGAAGTCGGTCTTCAGGCCCTGCTCCATCTCGTCCAGTTCCAGCAGCAGGCTGCGGAAGCTGGTTTCCTCGCGCGGCTTCTCCGGCTCGCCGGCCTCCCCCTCGATCTCCTCGAGGCTTTCCCCGGCCTCGGCGATGGCGCGATCGGCCAGGGCCTGGATCGAGGCAGGAATCGCATCCTCGTCGAGATCGTCGCGCGGCGGCTGCGCCGCGGGCGCCACTTCGACCGGCGGTTCCGGCTCGGGCTCCATCTCGCGCAGCGCCGACAGCGGCGGCAGCTCGTCGAGGCTCTTCAGGTTGAAATAATCGAGGAACGCCTTGGTAGTCGCCAGCATCGCCGGGCGCCCCGGCACCTCGCGGTAGCCAACGATGCGGATCCACTCCCGCTCCATCAGCGTCTTGACGATCTGGGTGTTCACCGCCACGCCGCGGATCTCCTCGATCTCGCCACGGGTGATCGGCTGGCGGTAGGCGATCAGCACCAGGGTTTCCAGCAGCGCGCGCGAATAGCGCTGCGGACGCTCCTCCCAGAGGCGCCCGACCCACGGCGAGAAACGCTCGCGAATCTGCAGGCGATACCCGGACGCGACTTCCTTCAGTTCGAAGGAGCGCCCTGCGCAGGACAGTGCCAGGATCGCCAGGGCGTCGCGGAACTGCCCCGGCTCCGGCCGCTCTGCCTCGTCGAACAGCTCAGCCAGGCGTTCCAGCGACAGCGGCTTGCCGGCCGCGAGGAGGATGCCTTCGAGCAGGGTGGCGAGTTCGTGGGGATCGGACAGGTTCATCGTCGCAACGGATACCGGAGCCAGGAAGAGGGAAAGATAGCGGAATCGGGCATGCAGCTTAACAGGCTACGGCAGGGAGCGAAGCCGGAAGCTCGGAAAAGGCGACCGTCCGCAGGAGGACGAACGGCCAGCGGCGCGCTCACTCGAAATCGTCTTCCAGGGCTTCCTCCAGGGTTTCGCCTTCCTCCGCTTCGCGGGCTATCCGCAGGCGCACATGGATGGCGCCGAAAGCCTCGTTCTGCACCAGTTCCACCATCTGCTCCTTGACCAGTTCGAGGATCGCCATGAAGGTGACCACCACGCCGAGCTTGCCCTCCTCCAGGGTGAACAACTGGATGAAGGGCACGAAGGCGCCGCCTTTCAGGCGCTCCAGCACTTCGCTCATGCGTTCGCGGGTGGACAGTACCTCGCGGGTCACCTGGTGGCTCTCGAACAGGTCGGCGCGGCGCAGCATCTCGCCCATCACCAGCATCAGCTCCTGCAGCGCCAGCTCCGGCAGCAGCTTGCGCGCCCGCGCCTCGGGAGCAGCCACCGCCGGCACCAGCACGTCGCGGCCGACCCGGGGCAGTTCGTCGAGGTCTTCGGCGGCCTTCTTGAACCGTTCGTACTCCTGCAGGCGGCGGATCAGCTCGGCCCGTGGATCTTCCTCTTCCTCCTCGGCTTCCGCCGAGCGCGGCAGCAACATGCGCGACTTGATCTCCGCCAGCATCGCCGCCATCACCAGGTACTCGGCGGCCAGCTCCAGGCGCACCGCCTTCATCAGCTCGACATAGCCCATGTACTGGCGGGTGATTTCCGCCACCGGGATATCCAGGATGTCGATGTTCTGCTTGCGGATCAGGTACAGCAGCAGGTCGAGCGGGCCCTCGAAGGCCTCGAGGAAGACCTCCAGCGCGTCCGGCGGGATATAGAGGTCCTGCGGCAGCTCGGTGACCGCCTCGCCGTAGACCAGCGCCAGTTGCAGCGGCACCCGCTCGGCGGCGGGTTCGGCTGGAGGGGTGTCGGCGTTGGCCGGGTTATCGTCCTGCATCGCTAGGCTCGTGGTGGGCGGATTCGGGCGGCGCTCAGGCCGGCTGCATGAACGGCGCCGGATCGCCGCAACCCACGCGGATCACTTCGGGATCGGTGTCGGTCAGGCTGATCACGGTGGAGGCCTCGCCGCCGCCATAGCCCCCGTCCACGATCAGGTCGACCTGGTGTTCCAGTACCTGGCGCATTTCATAGGGATCGTTCAGTGGCTCGCCGCTGCCGGGCATGATCAGGCTCACGCTCATCAGCGGTTCGCCCAGTTCCTCCAGCAGCGCCCGGGCGATCGGACAGTTCGGCACGCGCAGGCCGATGGTGCGGCGCTTGGGGTGCAGGAGCATGCGCGGCACCTCGCGGGTGGCGCTGAGGATGAAGGTGTAGGGACCGGGGGTGTGCGCCTTGAGCAGGCGGAACAGGCCGGTGTCGACCTTGGCATAGACGCCCAGCTCGGAAAGGTCGCGGCAGACCAGGGTGAAGTTGTGCTTGTCGTCCAGTTGGCGGATGCGGCGGATGCGATCCACCGCGGTCTTTTCGCCGATGCGGCAGCCCAGGGCATAGGACGAGTCGGTGGGATAGACGATCACCCCACCCTGGCGGACAATTTCCACCGCCTGCTTGACCAGCCGCGGCTGGGGATTTTCCGGATGGATCTGGAAGAACTGGCTCATTCGGCCCCCTTGGCTTCGGAATGACGTTCGGTATCGCGAAAATGCCTGGCGAAACGCGGCCACATGGCCGGAAGGTCCTCTGGAACCGCACGGTACATGCCCAGTTCGGACCAGTCGCCCGGCGCGTGGAAATCGCTGCCGGCGGTGACCATCAGGCCGAACTCGCGGGCCAGGATCGACAGGGTACCGACCTGTTCGGCCGGCTGCACGCCATTGACCACCTCGATGGCGTGTCCGCCGGCCTGGAGAAAGTCGGCGACCAGGCGCCGGCGCTTGGTCCGGGTGAAATCATAATGATACGGGTGCGCCAGGCTGATCCAGGCGCGCGCCTCGCGCAGGCAGCCGACCACTTCCTCCAGGGTCGGCCAGTGCTGCTTGACGTCTCCCAGCTTGCCGGCCCCCAGCCACTTGCGGAACGCGTCGGCGCGATCCTTGACCCAGCCGCCCTGGACCAGGAACTCGGCGAAATGCGGCCGCGCCGGCGCGTTGCCGCTGTCGCCCAGGGCCTGCTGGATCGCCCGCGCGCCCTCCAGCGCACCGGGCATACCCTTGGCCGCAAGCCGCCGGTCGATTTCCTCGGCGCGCGCCCAGCGGCCCCGGTGCAGGGCTTCGGTCGCCTGGCGCAGGGGAGCGGCGTCGAGGTCGAAACCGTAGCCCAGCACATGAATGGTGGCACCGCCCCAGGTGCAGGACAGCTCGACACCGTTGACCAGTTCGATACCGAGTCGAGCGGCCGCCTGGTGGGCTTCCGGCAGGCCTTCCAGGGTGTCGTGGTCGGTCAGCGCCAGCAGCCCGACGCCTTTCTCGTGGGCCCGCTGCACCAGGGCGGCGGGCGCGAGCACGCCATCGGAGGCGGTACTGTGGCAATGCAGATCGACACGCATGGCTGAATCCTGATTCCAGTGAAGAATGGTGATGAAGCAACGCCGATTCGCTGCCTCGCGGTATCGAGACGTACCGTTCATGGGTCCGGGGAGCCTGCTCCACCTGGCGAATGCGCCTGCGGCACAGGCCTGACGCATTCGGAAAGACAGGATGACTGTTTCAGAACATCCAGAGGTTGCTATTATGCCGTTTCAACCGTGTCCTGACTGCCACCATGAAGCAATTCATCGATTTCATCCCACTGATCCTGTTCTTCATCGTCTACAAGATAGACCCTCAGAACGTCGAGTTCGCCGGGTTCAATCTGAGTGGCATCTACGGCGCGACCGCGACCCTGATCCTCGCCTCGGTGATCGTCTACGGCGCCCTCTGGCTCAAGCACCGCCACCTGGAAAAGAGCCAGTGGTTCACCCTCGGCGCCTGCCTGGTCCTCGGCGGCCTGACCCTGGCCTTCCACGAGGACACCTTCCTCAAGTGGAAGGCGCCGCTGGTCAACTGGCTGTTCGCCCTGGCCTTCGCCGGCAGTCACTTCATCGGCGACAAGCCGATGATCCAGCGCATCATGGGCCATGCCATCCAGTTGCCGCAGGGCCTCTGGGTGCGCCTGAACATCGCCTGGGTGGTGTTCTTCCTGGTGTGCGGCTTCGCCAACCTGTACGTGGTCTTCACCTATCCGAACTTCTGGGTGGACTTCAAGGTGTTCGGCAGCCTCGGCATGACCTTGCTGTTCCTGATCGGCCAGGGCCTGTTCCTGGCTCGCCACCTGCACGACGCCGATACCGGCGAAAAGCCCAAGGACTGACATGCTCTACGCGATCATCGCCCGTGACATCCCCGCTTCCCAGGAACGCCGCCTGGCCAGCCGCCCGGCCCACCTGGCCCGTCTCGAACAGCTGAAGGAAGAAGGCCGCCTGGTACTCGCCGGCCCGCACCCGGCGATCGACAGCAACGACCCGGGCGCCGCCGGCTTCACCGGCAGCCTGATCGTCGCCGAATTCGATTCGCTGGCCGCGGCGCAGAGCTGGGCCGAGGCCGATCCCTACCGGGCCGCCGGGGTGTACGCCGAGGTGGTGGTCAAGCCGTTCAAGAAAGTCCTGCCCTGAGGCAGTCGCCGGGTACCGGCGGCCGGCCCGGTCGCCCTCCCGGCAAACGTTTTCGCACCGGACGCCGCTTTCCGGTGCCCGCCGCAGCGCAACCAGGCCGGCCCGGCGCTTCCGCCAAGCCGGAAGGGCGAACCGGAAGACAGTGCAATCCGTCGCTTCATCGGTACAAGGAGTCATGATGCGTCCATCCGCTGCCCATTGCCTGCTGCTGAGCCTGGGAGCTTCCCTGGCCCTGGCCGAGGAACCCGCGCCGGCACCGATTCCAGCCGCGCAGCCTTCCATTACGCAGGCTACCGCCGAACTGGAGCGCCGCCTGGTGGAAACGGAACGCCAGCGCGACGAACTGGTCAGTCGTATGCGCCAGGAGAACCGCCAGTTGCGCGAGCAGCTGCAGGCGGCCCAGGCGCAGCGGCAACCGCCGCTGCTCACGGAAGAGCAGACCTGGTATGTCGCCGGCGCCGCCACGGCCCTGCTCGCGTTCGTCCTCGGTGCCCTGAGCCGCGGCCGCCGGCGACAGCGACGCGAATGGATCAATTGAGCGACACTCGATGAGCGAACTGCTGTTGATCGACGATGACCGGGAGCTCTGCGAGCTGCTCGGTACCTGGCTGGTCCAGGAAGGTTTCTCCGTGCGTGCCAGCCACGACGGCGCCCAGGCCCGTCGCGCCCTCGCCGAGCAGACACCGGATGCCGTGGTGCTCGACGTGATGCTGCCGGACGGTAGCGGCCTGGAACTGCTCAAGCAACTGCGCGGCGACCATCCCGACCTGCCGGTGCTGATGCTGTCCGCCCGCGGCGAGCCGCTGGACCGCATCCTCGGTCTGGAACTGGGCGCCGACGACTACCTGGCCAAGCCCTGCGACCCGCGCGAACTCACCGCACGGCTGCGCGCCGTGCTGCGGCGAACCCACCCGGCGCAACCCAGCGCGCAGATGCAACTGGGCGACCTGTCGCTGAACCTGACGCGCGGCGTGGCGCAGATCGACGGCCAGGAGATCAGCCTGACCCTTTCCGAAAGCCGCATCCTCGAAGCGCTCCTGCGCCAGCCCGGCGAGCCGCTGGACAAGCAGGCCCTGGCGCAACTGGCGCTGGGCCGCAAGCTGACCCTCTACGACCGCAGCCTGGACATGCACGTCAGCAACCTGCGCAAGAAGCTCGGCAGCCACCCCGACGGCAGCCCGCGCATCCTCGCCCTGCGCGGCCGCGGCTACTACTACAGCCACTGAGCGGGTTTCGTCAGCCCGCCGACACAAGGTCTTTACCCAAGCTTTACTCAGGGCTGACCGCGCTTGACCTTGACCTCCCTAGACTGGGCTCATCCGGTAAATGGCCGGACCCAGAAAGGAGAAACACCATGCGCAAGACGCTAACCGCCCTGTTCATCGCCGCCGCCCTGCCGACCTTCGCCATGGCCGCGCCCGCCGCCAACGACCTGCCCCCCCCGCCGATGGAAGGCGGCCACATGATGGGCCAGCACGGTCCCCGGCATGGCGGCCCGATGAAGGAACTGGACCTGACCCGCGAACAGCGCCAGCAGATGGGCAAACTGATGGGCGAACAAATGAAGGCCCGCCACGAGATCACCCAGCGCTACCTGGCCAAGCTGCCGGCGGCCGAGCAGAAGGCCCTGAAGGACGAACTCAAGGCCAGCCACGAGAAGACCCAGAAGGACATCCGCGCCCTGCTCACCCCCGAGCAGCAGAAGAAGTTCGACGAACTGCAGAAGAAGCGCGAGCAGCGCAAGGCAGAGTGGGCCGAATTCCAGCAATGGAAGGCCGACAAGAAGTCCAACTGACGTCCGAGCCACCGCTACCGGGTCCTCCGGTAGCGGTCTTCCGACCAGCCGGAATCGCATATCCTAGGGGTTTACCCTCGCGGCCGGCCCGACATGCGATTCAACAGGAAAACCATGCGTTCACTCTTCTGGCGAATCCTCGCCGCCTTCTGGCTGGCCCTGCTGCTGGTCGCCGGGCTGTCCATCCTGCTGGGTCGTGCGCTGAACCAGGACACCTGGATCATCGCCCGCCATCCTGGCCTGAAGGATCTCGCCGAGCAGTGGACCGCCCTCTACGAAGAACAGGGCAGCTACGCGGCCCAGGGCTTGCTGGAGCAACGCCGTCGCGACTACGGGATTTCCATCCAGGTGCTCGATGAAAGCGGCCAGCGCCTGGTCGACGGCACCTACCTGCCGCGCCCCCACCACCGCCCGCCGCGCACCAGCGACCGCAACCTGCCGCGCTTCCCCTGGCGCCAGCTGAGCCAGGAATACGTCAGCCCGCAGAGCAACCATACCTATCTGTTCATCTACCGCATCCCGCACCCGGAGCTGGAGGCCTGGCACCGCGGCAGCCTGCTCTGGCCGCTCAGCGCGCTGGGCATCGCACTGGTGGTGCTGACCCTGTTCAGCCTGCTGCTGACGCTGTCCATCACCCGTCCGCTGAACCGTCTGCGGCGCGCCGTGCACGACCTCGGCCAGACCGCCTACCAGAAGGACAGCCTGGCCCGCCTGGCGCGGCGCGGCGATGAACTGGGCACCCTGGCGCGCGATTTCAACCGCATGGGCGAACGCCTGCAAAGCCTGATCGGCAGCCAGCGTCAGTTGCTCCGCGACGTATCCCACGAACTGCGCTCGCCGCTGGCGCGCCTGCGCATCGCCCTGGCCCTGGCCGAACGCGCCGAACCGGAAGCGCGCGCGCAGATGTGGCCGCGCCTGGAACAGGAATGCGACCGCCTGGAAGCGCTGATCGGCGAGATCCTCGCCCTCGCCCGGCTCGACGCCGAACCCGGCGCGAGCCAACGGATCGCCCTGCTACCGCTGCTCCAGCGGCTGCGCGAAGACGCCCTGCTGCTGGCTCCGGAACAGGATATCCGCCTGGAGGTGGCGCCTGACCTGAGCATCGACGGCTGGCCGGACATGTTCGAACGCGCGGTGGACAACCTGCTGCGCAACGCCGTGCGCTTCAACCCCGTCGGCCAACCCCTGGAGGTGCGTGCCAGCAGCGCCGGCGACTACCTGCGCCTGAGCGTCCGCGACCATGGGCCAGGCATCGCCGCCGAACTGCAGGAGCAGTTGGGCGAGCCGTTCTTCCGCGCACCCAACCAGAGCAGCCCGGGACACGGCCTGGGCCTGGCCATCGCCCGCCGCGCCATCGAGCGCCACGGCGGGCACCTGCGCCTGGGCAACCATCCCGACGGCGGCTTCATCGCCACCCTCAGCCTGCCGCTACGGCGCAAGGCGACCGAATGACGCCGCGCCCAGATGAACAATTCCCCAGGAGCATCCGGCATGACTCTTCCCGCTTCGTTGTTCCTCGATGAACACCCGCTCGCCCAGGCCATCGCGCCGCCGCCGGAACCTCCCGGCGACGAACCGCAATCGCTGGTCCTGGCGGTCGAGCTGGGACAGGTCGCCCAGCAACTGCGGCATCGCTGGGCGCGCCTCGACCTGAACCTGCCGGAACGCGGCACCTGGCCGCTGGAAAGCTGGCGCCCGGCCTTGCACGAGGCGCTCTACGGCCTGCTCGGCGGCGCCGCGCAGGCCCGCCCGTGGCAGCGCATCACACTGAATCCGGCGCTGGACGCACGCCACGGCCGGCTGCGCCTGGACATCCTCGGCCAGGCGGAAGAAGGCCGGCGCTGGCTGCCGGCGGCCGTGGAAGCCGCCCGACGACTGGCCGGCTGGCAGGGCGGACGACTGCTCTGGCACGCCCAGGGCGCGTATTGGTGCGTACGCCTGCTGTTGCCGCTCAGCCCGGCCAGGCGCTGACGAAGGCCGTCGGGTCGAGTTCCGCCGGCGTGCGCAACTCGCCCATCGGCGTACCCAGGTAGACGAAGCCGATGATCCGCTCCTGCTCGCCGAGCCCCAGGCCGGCGTGCACCACCGGATCGGTGGCCATCTCGCCGGTCCGCCACATCGCCCCCAGTCCCTGGGCATAGGCGCCCAGCACCAGGCCGTGGGCGGCGCAGCCGGCAGCCAGCAGTTGCTCAGCGTGCGGCACCTTCGGGTGGTCCTGCAGGCAAGCGACCGCCACGACCAGCAGCGGTGCGCGCAGCGGCATGTTGCGGGCCTTGGCCAGCGCTTCCTCGGCGGCGTCCGGCTGGCGGCTCGCCAGGGCGCGGGCGTAGAGGTCGCCCAGGGCCCGGCGGCCTTCGCCCTCTACCAGGATGAAGCGCCAGGGCCGCAGTTGCCCGTGGTCCGGGGCACGCAAGGCGACCCGGAACAGCCGGTCGAGCTGCTCCGGCGAGGGCGCGGGATCGCTCAGGCGGGCGTGGGAAACGCGAGTGAGCAAGGCGTCGAGAGCCTCCATGGGCGAACTCCTGTCAGAAACGAAATCGCCATTGTAGACGCAATCGCCAGGCTCACGCCCGCTCTCAGGCGACCCGTCCCGGCGCCAGGTGCGGCTGCAGCGGCGGGGTCAGCGGCGGCAGGCCGTAGGCGGCACGCGCGGCATCGCAGGCCGGGTTGGGCTGGCCGTTGGCCCAGGCCGCCTCGAACTCGCGGCAGGTACTCGAGCGCTGCTCGTAGACGGTGCAGCGAACGCCGCAACCGACCTCGCCGAGCAGCCCGACGCAGCGTGCCGGCTTGTTCTCGGTACCGCTCATGGCAACCATCTGCGGGCTGATGCGGACGGTCAGTTCGTCGGGTACGACGCCACCTGCGGAACGGCACTCGCCCCAATAGAAAGACACACGAAAATGCGCACAGCAGGCGCCGCAGGTAAGACACGGATTGTCAGTGGACATGGTTGGCAGAACACCAGAGAAACCGGCGAGCGCCGGCGGGCGAAGCGAGATTCTAGCGATTTCGCGGCAGCTGTGAAGAGGGGGGCAGCGGCAGATTTACTCTCCGCGGACGGCTGGTAGAATGGCCGGTCCGCCACAGCCCAGAGCCCCACGATCCATGGCCTTGCCGACCCTACGTATCCTCGGTTTCATCATCGGCATCTTCCTGATCACTCTGGCCGCCAGCATGCTGGTCCCGATCCTGACCATGCTCGCCTTCGACCGTACCGAAGGCATCCAGGCATTCATCTGGTCCAGCGTCGCCACCTTCGTCACCGGCCTCGGCCTGGTCCTGCCGGGACGTCCCGAGCATGTCCACCTGCGCCCGCGGGACATGTACATGCTCACCGTATCGAGCTGGGTGCTGGTATGCATCTTCGCCGCCCTGCCGTTCGTCCTGCAGCAGCACATCAGCTACACCGATGCCTTCTTCGAAAGCATGTCGGGAATCACCGCCACCGGCTCCACCGTGCTCAGCGGGCTGGACGACATGTCCCCGGGCATCCTCATCTGGCGCTCTCTGCTGCACTGGCTGGGCGGCATCGGCTTCATCGCCATGGCCGTGGCGATCCTGCCGATGCTGCGGATCGGCGGCATGCGCCTGTTCCAGACCGAATCCTCGGACCGCTCGGAAAAAGTCCTGCCACGCTCGCACATGGTCGCCAAGTACATCGTCGCCACCTATGTCGGCATCACCCTGCTCGGCAGCCTGGCCTTCTGGGGCGCGGGCATGAGCCCGTTCGACGCGGTCAACCACGCCATGTCGGCGATTTCCACCGGCGGTTTCTCCACCTCCGACCAATCCCTGGCCAAGTGGAAGCAGCCAGCGGTGCACTGGACCGCGGTAGTGGTGATGATCCTCGGCAGCCTGCCGTTCGCGCTCTACGTCGCCACCCTGCGCGGACACCGCAAGGCGCTGATCAAGGACCAGCAGGTCCGCGGCCTGCTCGGCCTGCTGCTGGTGACCTGGCTGCTGATGGGCACCTGGTACGCGGTAACCTCCAAGCTGCCCTGGATGGATGCTTTCCGCATCGTCGCAGTGAACGTCACCTCGGTGGTCACCACCACCGGCTTCGCCCTCGGCGACTACAGCATGTGGGGGCACTTCTCGATCATGCTGTTCTTCTACCTCGGCTTCATCGGCGGTTGCTCCGGTTCTACCGCCGGCGGTATCAAGATCTTCCGCTTCCAGGTCGCCTATACCCTGCTCAAGGCCAACCTCTACCAGTTGATCCATCCGCGCGCAGTGCTCAAGCAGAACTACAACGGCCATCGCCTGGACGAGGAAATCGTCCGCTCGATCCTGACCTTCTCGTTCTTCTTCGCGATCGTCGTCTGCCTGCTCGCCCTCGGCCTGTCGCTGATCGGCCTGGACTGGATGACCGCCCTCACCGGCGCCGCCAGTACCGTGGCCGGCGTAGGCCCGGGGATGGGGCCCATCATCGGCCCCTCGGGCAACTTCGCCAGCCTGCCGGACGCCGCCAAGTGGCTGCTGGCCGCCGGCATGCTGCTCGGTCGCCTGGAGATCATCACCGTGCTGGTCCTGCTGACCCCGGCGTTCTGGCGCCACTGAGCGCTCACGGGCCTGTCTGCAATGGCTCTACTCAGGGACTGAAAAGCCGGTGTAAGCTTCTGCACCATGACGACACAGCCGCAACCCGGCCACGTGAGCCTGGATAGCTCCACCCAGCCCGCCCGCGTCAGAGCCATAGGTGATTGGACGCTCGCCCACTACACGGCTCTGGAGCGCGAGGTGACGCGCCTGCGCAGCGAAGTGGCGGCCAACGTCAGCTTCGACCTGAGCCAACTGGGCGCCCTGGATACCGCCGGCGCCGCCCTGCTCGCCGAATTGCTCGGCGCCGAGCGCCTGGCCGACCTCGCCGAGCTGGAGCCCGGCCTGCCGCGCGAGCGCCAGGCCCTGCTGAAGACCGTCGGCCACGCCCTGCACGACTTCTGCGAGCCGGAGAAACCCAAGCCGCCAACCACCGCCATCGAACTGCTGGCTCGCATCGGTTGTGCCATGGAGACCTTCTGGCTGCACCTCAAGGCACTCCTCGGCTTCATCGGCCTGACCCTGGAGACCCTGTTCCGCAGCCTGGTCCGCCCGGCCAGTTGGCGGGTCACGCCGCTGGTGGCGAACATCGAGAAGAGCGGCCTGGACGCGGTGCCGATCATCGCCCTGCTGACCTTCCTGGTCGGCGCGGTGATCGCCTTCCTCGGCGCCACGGTGCTGGCCAACTTCGGCGCGACCATCTACACGGTCAACCTGGTGGTGTTCTCCTTCCTCCGCGAGTTCGCCGTGCTGCTCACCGCGATCCTCATGGCCGGCCGCACCGCCAGCGCCTTCACCGCGCAGATCGGCTCGATGAAGGCCAACGAGGAGATCGACGCGATCCGCGCCCTCGGCCTCAACCCCATCGAGCTGCTGGTGCTGCCGCGGGTGCTGGCGCTGCTGGTATCGCTGCCGATGCTGACCTTCGTCGGCATGCTCTGCGGCATCGTCGGCGGCATGACCGTCTGCGCCTGGACCCTGGACATCCCGCCGGCGATGTTCCTGTCGATCATGGAGGACGGAATCGGCGTACAGCATTTCCTGGTCGGTATCAGCAAGGCCCCGCTGTTCGCCTTCCTGATCGCCGTGATCGGCTGCCTGGAAGGCTTCAAGGTCAGCGGCAGCGCCCAGTCGGTGGGCGAGCACACCACCACCAGCGTGGTCCACTCGATCTTCGTGGTGATCCTGCTCGACGCCCTCGCCGCGCTGTTCTTCATGGAGATGGGCTGGTGAACCAGGACAACCCGCAGGCGATCATCCAGGTCCGCGACCTGTGCAACCGTTTCGGCGCCCAGGCGGTCCACGAGCACCTCGACCTCGACGTCCGTCGCGGCGAGATCCTCGGCGTGGTCGGCGGCTCCGGCACCGGCAAGTCGGTGCTGCTGCGCAGCATCGTCGGCCTGCGCCGGCCGACCTCCGGCAGCGTGCGGGTGTTCGGCGAAGACCTGCTGCAACTGCCAGAGGAGCGCCGCTCCCTGGTCGAACGGCGCTTCGGCGTGCTGTTCCAGCAGGGCGCGCTGTTTTCCTCGCTTACCGTGGTGGAGAACGTCGCCCTGCCGCTGATCGAGAACGCCGGCCTGCCGCGCGCCGACGCCGAGCACCTGGCCCAGGTCAAGCTGGCCCTGGCCGGGCTACCGGCCAACGCCGGCGACAAGTATCCGGCCTCGCTTTCCGGCGGCATGATCAAGCGCGCCGCCCTGGCCCGCGCCCTGGCGCTGGACCCGGACATCCTGTTCCTCGACGAGCCCACCGCCGGCCTCGACCCGATCGGCGCGGCGGCCTTCGACAACCTGATCCGTACCCTGCGCGACGCCCTCGGCCTGACCGTGTTCCTGGTCACCCATGACCTGGACACCCTGTACACCATCTGCGACCGGGTCGCCGTGCTGTCGCAGAAGAAGGTCCTGGTAGTCGATACCCTGGAACGGGTCGCCGCCACCGACGACGCCTGGGTCCGCGAATACTTCCACGGGCCGCGCGGGCGCGCCGCCCACCAAGCCGCCGCCGTGCCGGAGAATCACTGAGATGGAAACCCGAGCCCACCATGTGTTGATCGGCCTGTTCAGCGTGATCGTGATCGGCGCCGCCCTGCTCTTCGGCCTGTGGCTGGCCAAGTCCGGCTCGGAGGGCAAGTTCAACTACTACGACATCGTCTTCAACGAAGCGGTCAGCGGCCTTTCCCAGGGCAGCTCGGTGCAGTACAGCGGGATCAAGGTCGGCGACGTGGCCTTCCTCCGCCTCGATCCGAAGGACCCGCGCAAGGTCTGGGCACGCATCCGCGTGGTGGCCAGCGCGCCGATCAAGCAGGACACCACCGCCAAGCTGGCGCTCACCGGGATCACCGGCACCTCGATCATCCAGCTCAGCAGCGGCACGCCCGCCAGCCCGATGCTGGAGGGCAAGGACGGGAAGATCCCGGTGATCGTCGCCACGCCCTCGCCGCTGACCCAGTTACTGAGCAACGGCGAAGACCTGATGGGCAACATCAACCAGCTCATCGCGCGCTTCAGCAACCTGCTCTCCGAGGAAAACACAGCGCGCATCAGCCGCACCCTCGACCATCTCGACCAGGCCACCGGCGCGCTCTCCGCCGAGCGCGAGAACGTCAGCGCGGTGATGCAGCAGTTGGCCCAGGCGAGCAGGCAGGCCAACGCCGCCCTGGCCCAGGCCAGCGAGTTGATGCGCAGCGCCAACGGCCTGCTCAACGAGCAAGGCAAGGGGATGCTGGAAAACGCCAACAAGACCATGGCTTCGCTGGAGCGCACCAGCGCCACCCTCGACCAGTTGATCAGCGAGAATCGCCACTCGCTGGACGGCGGCATCCAGGGACTCGCCGAGCTGGGCCCGGCGGTCAGCGAACTGCGCGATACCCTGGCGGCACTGCGCGGAATCAGCCGGCGCCTGGAAGAGAACCCGGCGAACTACCTGCTGGGCCGGGAAAAAACCAAGGAGTTCACCCCATGAGGCTCGCCCTTCGCCCGCTGCGTCGCCTGTCCCTGGCCGCCAGCCTGGCCGCGCTCGCCACCCTCGGCGCCTGCTCGATCCTGCCGGAGGCGCAGGTCCTCCAGGTCTACCTGCTACCGGTGCACAACCCTCCGGCCAGCGCCGCCGCGCGGCCGGTCGACTGGTCGCTGCGGATCGCCCGGCCGCGTACTAGCCTGGTGCTGGAGAGCCCGCGCATCGCGGTGCGCCCGCACGGCGACGAAATCAGCGTGTACCAGGGCGCGCGCTGGAGCGATCCGGCGCCGTCGCTGCTGCGCGATCGTCTGATGCAGGCGTTCCAGGCCGACGGCCGGGTCCGCGGCCTGAGCAGCGACGACAGCAACCTGCAGGCCGATTTCGAACTGGGCGGCGACCTTCGCGCCTTCCAGACCGAGTACCCGAACGGCCAGGCCAGCGCGCTGATCCGCTACGACGCGCGCCTGGTGCGTACCGACGACAAGCGCGTGGTCGCCAGCCGGCGTTTCGAGGTCAGCCAGCCGGTGGATGGCAAGAAGGTCGCGGCGGTGGTCAGCGCCTTCGGCAAGGCCGGCGATACGCTGTCGGCCCAGGTTCTCGACTGGACCCTAAGCCAGGCCTCGGCGCAACCCGCCGTGCAGCCCTGAAGCGTCCCGCCTGGCCTGGCGACTAGCCCGGGCGCTCCTGGCGGCGCGCCCGGTATTCGTTGGGCGTGCAGCCGAACCAGCGGCGGAATGCCCGGAAGAAATTGCTCGGATCGGCGAAACCCAGCAGGTAGGCGACTTCCAGCAAGGTCAGGCCGGGCTGCTGGAGATACTGTTCGGCCATATCCCGGCGCGTGTCGTCGAGCAGTTGCTGGTAGCTGGTGCCTTCTTCCTGGAGGCGCCGTTGCAAGGTGCGCTGCGACAGGTGCAGCGCCTGGGCCACCCGTTCGCGCTTGGGTTCTCCCTGCGGCAGCAGCCGGCACAAGGTCTGCCGGGTCAGATGGGTAATGCGGCTGGTACTGAAACGCGCCAGGTATTCGCCGGCGAAGCGATCGTGCAACTGGGCCAGCGCCTCGTTGGCCGAGGGTAGCGGCGTCTCGAGGTCGACGCGGGAAAACACCAGCGCGAACTCCTCGGCGTGAAAGCGCAGCGGCGCGCGGAACAGCTCGACATAGGGTGCCAGCGGCTCGCGGGGCGCGCCGGGCAGTTCCACCGCCAGCGGGTCCAGCGACCGGCCGGTGATCCAGCGGACCATGTCCACCAGGTAGGCCAGCGAGCATTCGGCACTCTGCGGTGGCGCCGGCAGGCGATCGCCATGCACCGTGACGCCGATTCGATAGCCCTGCGGCGTGCGCCGGAAAGTCAGGTCGGACGCTTCCGCGATGATCCGCTGGTAGCGCTCCAGGCGCGCGAAGCCTTCCGCCAGGTTGCGGCTCGACATCAGCGCATAGCCGACGACGTGGAAAGCCGGGCGCCGGACCCGGGCGATGTTCAGGGCGATCGCCGGGTTGCCGCTGAGCGCCACCGCACGCTGCCACAGACGGCTCATGGCGTCCTGCGGGAAGCGCGCGTCGGGGTCCTGCAAGGCCTGGTAGTCGAGGCCCAGCTCGGCGAACAGCTGGCGTCCGTCGAGGCCTTCCAGCTCCAGGGCGAGGACGATGCCCTGGACCCAGCTGGACAAGGTTGTACGTTCCGGCATCGGTCTCTTCTTGTTCTGGCGGGAGGCACGCCGACCGTCGTCCGGCCTGGCGGCCCAAGGATACTAAACTGGCCCTGTATGTCATCCGCGACATCGTGCGGCCCGCACTACACTGCGCGGACACAACGAGAGGAGGCATTCCATGAGCAGCCCTGATGACGAGCGTTTCCACAGTTTCGCCGAGTTCTACCCCTACTACCTGCAGGAACACAGCAACGCGGTGTGCCGCCGCCTGCACTACGTCGGCAGCCTGCTGGTGCTGGCGGTGCTCTTCCACGCCGTGGCCAGCCAGCAGTGGCTATGGCTGCTGGCGCTGCCGCTGGTGGGCTACGGCTTCGCCTGGGTCGGCCACTTCGTCTTCGAGAAGAACCGCCCGGCCACCTTCAAGTACCCGCTGTGGTCGTTCATGGGCGACTGGGTGATGCTCAAGGACGCTTTCACCGGCCGCATCCGCTTCTGACCCATCCGCGCGGCTGGCCCCCGGGCCGGTCGCTCCCCCGGGACGACCGTCGGTCCCGGATCGGCGCGCTTTCCTGAACTATCGATCAGCTGTCACTGGCCGCCGCGCAAACGCTTGGTTAAGATTCCGCCAGCAACCTGGCCACCCGCCATTCCCCAGGCGGAAAGCTCACGAGGCCGAGCCGGGACGAAAATACACAGGGATCCTCTCCAGCGCATGAAGCCTACCCTCCCCGACCGCTCGCCGACGAGCCGGTCCGTCGCGTCCATGCGTGAATACTATTCGCGCGTGCTGGCCTATATCGCCTGTGGCGCCAGCATCGCGGCGGGAACCTACACCCAGTATTTCAGCTACGGCATCCTCTGGATGGTGCCCTATGCGCTGCTCTACCCGCACCTGGCGTACCACCTCGGCCAGCGCTTCCGCCAGCACGACCCGCGCAAGGTGACCCGCGCCCTGCTCGCGGTCGACGCCGTGCACTGTGGCCTGGGCATGGCGCTGCTCGGCTTCTCCGTGGTGCCCAGCCTGATGTTCCTGCTGGTGCTGAGCTTCACCGCGCTGGTCATCGGCGGCCTGCGCCTGCTCGGCATGGCCTTGCTGGTATCGGCCAGCAGCGCCCTGCTGGTCGCCGTGCTCGTCGCCCCGCCGCTGCTGGGCAATACCCCGGTCGAGGTGGCCGCGGTCAGCATCCTGTTCTGCGGACTGTACATCTGCATCACCGCCTTCTTCGGCCACCAGCAGGGCCTGCGCCTGGCCCAGGTGCGCCAGGAGATCGCCCGCGAGCAGGAAAAGGCCGCGCGGCTCGCGCGCAACCTGGCCAAGTACCTGTCGCCGCAGGTCTGGGAAATGATCTTCAGCGGCAAGAAGAGCGTGCGCCTGGAAACCCAGCGCAAGAAGCTCACCGTGTTCTTCTCCGACATCCGCGGCTTCACCGAGCTATCCGAGGAACTGGAAGCCGAGGCCCTGACCGACCTGCTCAACAACTACCTCAACGAAATGTCGAAGATCGCCCTCAAGTACGGCGGCACCATCGACAAGTTCGTCGGCGACTGCGTCATGGTGTTCTTCGGCGACCCCAGCACCCAGGGCGCGAAGAAGGACGCGGTGGCTGCGGTATCGATGGGCATCGCCATGCGCAAGCACATGAAGGTGCTGCGCCAGCAGTGGCGGGCCCAGGGCATCACCAAGCCGCTGGAAATCCGCATGGGCATCAACACCGGCTATTGCACGGTGGGCAACTTCGGCGCCGACACGCGCATGGACTACACCATCATCGGCCGCGAGGTGAACCTCGCCAGCCGCCTGGAAAGCGCCTCGGAAGCCGGCGAAATCCTCATTTCCCACGAGACCTACTCGCTGATCAAGGACGTGATCATGTGCCGCGACAAGGGCCAGATCGCGGTCAAGGGCTTCAGCCGCCCGGTGCAGATCTACCAGGTGGTGGACTCGCGCCGCGACCTCGGCGCCGCGCCCAGCTACGTCGAGCACGAATTGCCCGGCTTCTCCATGTACCTGGACACCAACAACATCCAGAACTACGACAAGGAACGGGTCATCCAGGCCCTGCAACAGGCCGCCGAACGCCTGCGCGACAAGGTCATCCTCTAAGTTCGTCGAACGCCGCCGGCAGTTCGTCGCGCCATTCCGGCGCAGTCCGCGGGCCGCTCGCCTGCAGAGCCAGGAACTCCTCCGCCGAAACCCGCCAGGACTGCTCCCGCGCCCAGCACCCGCAGGCCTGGCGATCCAGCGCCAGCGCCTGGCGGCAGGCTTCGCCAAGATCCTCGTGCATGACCCCGGTCACGCCCTGCTGCAATACATCCAGCGGCCCCGGCACGGCGAAGGCCGCCACCGGCACGCCACAGGCCAGGGCTTCGAGCATCACCAGGCCATAGGTATCGGTCAGCGAGGGGAACACCAGCACCGAGGCCGCCCGGTAGGCGTCGGCCAGCGCGCGGCCATGGCGGTAGCCGAGAAAACGCGCCTGTGGATAGCGCTGCTCCAGCGCCGCCCGCTGCGGGCCGTCGCCCACCAGCCATTTTTCGCCCGGCAGTTCGAGATCGAGGAACGCCTCCAGGTTCTTTTCCGTCGCCAGCCGCCCGACATACAGGAACACCGGCGGCCGCTCTTTCGCCGGAGGTGTCTCGGCGGGATGGAACAATTCGGTATCGACGCCCTTGCGCCACAGCCGCAGGTGCTGGAAGCGCCAGGCGCAGAACTCGTCGCGCAGGCGCGGGGTGCTCACCAGCACCGCCCGGCTCGGCCGATGGAAGGTGCGCAGGAAGGCATAGCCCCAGGACAACGGCAGCCACGGACAGCGGTCACGCAGGTATTCGGGAAAGCGCGTATGGATCGCCGAGGTGAAGTCCAGGCCGCGCTTGCCCAGCCAGCGCCGCGCGGCCCAGCCGAGCGGCCCCTCGGTGGCCAGGTGCACGGCATCCGGGGCGAAGGCCTCGATCAACCCGCCGAGGCGCCAGAGGTTCCAGGCCAGGGGGATTTCCGGATAGCTGGGACAGGGCAGGCAGCGGAAGTCGGCGGGCGACAGCACCCGTACCTGGTGGCCCAGCAGTTCCAGCTCGCGCTGCAGGGCCAGCAGGCTGGTGACGACTCCGTTGACTTGCGGTAACCAGGCGTCGCTGACGATCAATAGCCTCATGCCGCCGGCTCGACCGCCGCGGCCTGCGCCGCCAGCCGCGCCTGCTCCTCGGCCAGGCGGTAGAGCTGGATGCTGCCGTCCCAGTGTTCGATCAGCGCCGTGCAGGACTCCACCCAGTCGCCGCAGTTGAGGTAATCGACGCCCTCGATGCGGCGGATCTCGGCATGGTGGATGTGCCCGCAGACCACCCCGTCGAGCCCGCGCTTGTGGCACTCGTGGGCGATGGCTTCCTCGAAGTCGCTGATGAAGTTCACCGCGGTCTTGACCTTGTGCTTGAGGTACGCCGACAGCGACCAGTAGCCGTAGCCCCAGCGCCGCCGCCAGTGGTTCAGCCAACGGTTGAGGAGCAGGGTGAACTCGTAGGCGGAATCGCCGAGGAACGCCAGCCAGCGGTGGTAGCGGGTGATCACGTCGAACTGGTCGCCGTGTATCACCAGCAGCTTGCGGCCGTCGGCGGTACTGTGCACCGCCTCGTCGACCAGGCGGATGTTGCCGAGGATCAGGCTCGAATAGCGGCGCAGGAATTCGTCATGGTTGCCGGTGACGTAGATCACCTCGGTGCCGCGCTTGCTCAGGGTGAGCAGGCGGCGGATCACGTTGGTGTGCGCCTGCGGCCAGTAGATGCCGCCGCGCAGCTTCCAGCCGTCGATGATGTCGCCCACCAGGTAGATGCGATCGGCGTGGTAGCGCTTGAGGAACGCCGCCAGGTGTTCGGCCTGGCAATCCCGCGTCCCCAGGTGGACATCCGAGATCCACAGGGTCCGAACCCGCTGCTTGCGGTTCGAGGTGAAGCGTTGCGCGGTGCTCATCGGCGGGTCTCCGACGGTGTTTTTCCGATCTTGGACGGCGCCGGTGAAACGACTGTGACAGGCCGGCGACCGTTGCGTGACAGGGCGCGACTGTCTGTCGCCGGCGCCAGCGGGTAGACTGGGCGCCTGCCTCCGGGAGCTTCGCCATGGGTTCGATCCTTTCCCTGCGCCACTACAGCCACGACCAGATCGTCCACAGCCATGACCATGCCCAATTGGTCCTGGGCCTCAGCGGCTGCCTCGAGTTCGAGGTCGAGGGGCGCGGCAGCCGCGTGTTGCGGCAGACCTTCGCGGTGGTGCCGGCGCAAGCCCGGCATGCCTGCTCGAGTCCCGCCGGCAGCCGCTGCCTGGTCCTCGACCTGCCCTGCGACGGCAGCCTGCTGCTGGGCCTGGGCGAACACGCCGAAGCCGGTCGGCGGCTGTTCGAGCGACCGCAGGCGCTGTCGCTGACGCCCGCCCAGGGCCAACTGGTGAACTGGCTGGCCAGCGGCCCGATCAACGACCCGGTAATCGCCCACCAGGGCGCCGGCCTGCTCCTCGCCAGCCTGGCCAGCGAGCGCCAGCCGCCGCGCCAGCAGCCCCGCCTGCCACTGGCCAGCCTCGACGCCTACCTCGACCGCCATGCCGCCCATCCGCTACAGGTAGCCGACCTGGCGCGGCTGGCCGGTCTTTCGGTGGCGCGCTTCCACAGCCTGTTCCTCGCCGAGACCGGACAGACGCCCATGGACTACGCGCGCAGCCGACGCCTGCACCAGGCCCACGAACTGTTGCTGGAGAGCAGCCTGGCGGTGGGCGAGATCGCCGCCCGGGTCGGCTACGCCTCGCAGAGCGCCTTCACCGCAGCGCTGGTCCGCGAGTTCGGCGTCACCCCGCGACAACTGCGTCGCGAGTCCCGCGACAAAACCGGCTAGCCGCACGACAGACAAATCCGTCACGACTCCTTACTCTCTGCCCATCGACAGAACAGGAGTCAGCATGGACATCATCGAATGGCAGGATTTCGAACGCGTCGAACTGCGCGTCGGCACCATCCTCAGCGCCGCTCCCAACCCCAAGGCACGCAAACCCGCCTATGTCCTCGAGGTCGACCTCGGACCGCTCGGCCTGCGCACCTCCAGCGCGCAACTGACCGCACACTACCAGGCCGAGCAACTGGTCGGACGCCAGGTCCTCTGCGTCTGCAACTTCGCTCCGAAGCAGATCGCCGGGGTGCGCTCGGAGGTCCTGGTCACCGGGGTCTACGATAGCGAGGACAAGGTGGTCCTGGCCGGCTTCGACAAGCCCCTGCCCAACGGTGCGCGCCTGGCCTGAAGGATCCCCATGAATCGACGTTCCGCCCTCGCCGCCCTGCACGGCGGCGCCCTCCTCTTCGGCCTGACCGGGGTGTTCGGCAAGCTGGCCAGCGCCTCCCCCGGGGTGATCGTGTTCGGTCGTGCGCTGTTCGCGGTGCTCGCCCTCGGCCTCTTCGCCCGCCTCGCGGGCCAGGCCTGGCGCGCCCTGGGACCCGCGCAATGGCTGCGCCTGGCGCTCTGCGGCCTGCTCCTGGCCGGCCACTGGGTGAGTTTCTTCATCGCCGTGAAGACCGCCGGCGTGGCCATCGCCACCCTCGGCTTCGCCAGCTTCCCGGCCTTCACGGTAATCCTCGAAGGGCTGCTCTTCCGCGAGCGCATTCATCTCGCGGAAGGACTGCTGGTGGTCCTGGTCAGCCTTGGCCTGGTGCTGGTCACGCCGAACTTCGACCTCGCCAGCGGCGCCACCCTCGGCCTGCTCTGGGCGATCCTTTCCGGCCTGCTGTTCGCCCTGCTGTCGCTGGCCAACCGTAGCAACAGCGGGCAGGTCGGCCCGGTGCAGGCGGCGCTCTGGCAGAACCTGGTAGTCGCCCTGTGCCTGCTGCCATTCGCGGTCGGCGAACTACCGGCGCTACCCGCTCTCGACTGGCTCTGGCTGGCCCTGCTGGGCGTCTTCTGCACCGGCCTGGCGCACAGCCTGTTCGTGGCCAGCCTGGCGGTGGTCAAGGCCCGCACCGCGGCACTGGTATTCGCCCTGGAGCCGGTCTACGGGATCGCCTTCGCCTGGCTGCTGTTCCATGAGACGCCGGGGCCGCGGATGTTCCTCGGCGGTGCCCTGATCATCCTCGCCATCGTGCTGTCGGCGCGCCTCGGTGCACGGGGCAGGAAAACCGCAGTCGGCGACGAACGAGGCGATCCCGAGCGCGCCTGAATCCGCCCCGGCCGTCACACCGGCAACCATCGAAAGTCCGCAGGGAATAAAAAAACCCGGTCGAACACGCGGGGGGAAGGGGTTCGACCGGGTGCTGCGTCCAATCACCGGAGCGTTGGCAGAGGGACGCAAAGGGAGGTGTCGGTTTCCAGCGCCTGCCGCATCCGCTCACGGGCTCGCGCCAGGCCTTTCTCACGGAATTCCGGGCCCATGTTCATGCCCTCCGCGTGGATGAAGGTGACGTCGTGGATGCCGACGAAGCCCAGCACCTGGCGCAGATAGGGTTCCTGGTGATCGAGACCACCGCCGGCGTAGATCCCGCCGCGGGCGGTGAGAACGAAGGCGCGCTTGCCCTGTAGCAGGCCTTCCGGCCCCTGCTCGGCGTAACGGAAGGTCAGGCCGGCGCGCAGCACATGGTCGAACCAGCTCTTCAGGCTGCTGGGAATGGCGAAGTTGTACATCGGTGCCGCCAGCACCAGCACGTCCGCCATCCGCAACTCCTCGGTCAGGCGATTGGAACGCTCGAGGGCGCGCCTTTCCGCAGCGCTATGGCCATCACAGGGGGTGGTCCAGGCTCCCAGCAATAATTCATCGAGGTGCGGCAGCGGCTCGCGCGCCAGGTCGCGGACCTGGAAGCGATCAGCGGGATGCGCGATTTTCCAGTGGGAGATGAATTCCGCCGTCAGCAGGCGGGAAACCGAGCCCCGTTGGCGGGCACTGCTCTCGATAACCAGGACACGGGACATGACTCGACCTCCACCCACTGCGCTACAACGATGGAGGTGAGGGTAGAGAATGATTAATCGATTAAAAAGTTGAAAAAACCGCTGTTAAATATCGACCAGGTTGATTTATAAACAGGCACCACCTAGTCTTTCGGTGAGAGAACGCTCTATTTCGCGATCTTGCAGGTCAGCTTGATCCGCAACTTGATGATGTCGCGGCCGAACTGCGCGGTGAAGTTGCTGTTCTGCCCGGGCTGGATCACGCCCTTGCGCACTTTCGGGGTCTCCGGGCCGTTGCGGAACACCGCCGTGCACTCTGCCGCCTGGCCTCCCAGGTTGGTGAGAAGGATCGCGCCCATGTCGCGCCCGATGTCCTGGGTGCTGTAGGAGACCTCGGTGCCGTTGAGTTGCGGGTCGACCTCGATCGGATAGGCGAAAGCGGACAGGGGCAGCAGCGATAGTGCGAAACAGCAAAGCCTTTTCATGGCCGGACTCCCGGTAGCGACAGATGGAAAAATGGCAACACCCTGAAAACCACGGCATCCCGTACGTCAAGAGAATGGACAGCTACCCCGTACAGGACGCCGACGACACGATAAGCGAAGTCGCCCCTCCGGCGCACTCGTCATCGCCTGCCGGCCGCGGAAACGCCGGCGAGGCATCCCTGCATTCGAGGAGGCGGAAATGAAAGCGCCACGCGTAACCCTGGACCAATGGCGGACCCTGCAGGCGGTGGTCGACCACGGCGGCTTCGCCCAGGCCGCGGAAGCCCTGCACCGCTCGCAATCGTCGATCAGCTATACCGTGGCGCGCATGCAGGAACAGCTCGGCGTGCCGCTGCTGCGCATCGACGGACGCAAGGCGGTGCTGACCGAGGCCGGCGAAGTATTGCTGCGCCGTTCGCGGCAACTGGTCAAGCAGGCCGGGCAACTGGAGGAACTGGCGCACCACATGGAACAGGGCTGGGAACCCGAGGTGCGCCTGGTGGTGGACGCCGCCTACCCCACCGCGCGGATCGTCCGCTCGCTGTCCGCCTTCATGCCGCAGAGCCGCGGCTGTCGCGTGCTGCTGCGCGAGGAAGTGCTCTCCGGCGTCGAGGAAGCGCTGATCCAGGGCGCCGCCGACCTGGCGATCAGCGGCCTGATCATTCCCGGCCACCTCGGCGCCGACCTCAGCGTGGTCGAGTTCGTCGCCGTGGCCCACCCCGACCATCCGCTGCACCGCCTGCAACGCGAACTGACCCACCAGGACCTGGAAACCCAGATGCAGGTGGTGATCCGCGACAGCGGCCGGCTACAGCCGCGCGACCACGGCTGGCTGGGCGCCGAACAGCGCTGGACGGTGGGCAGCCTGGCTACCGCGGCGACCTTCGTCGGCAACGGCCTGGGCTTCGCCTGGCTGCCGCGACACATCATCGAGCGCGAACTGCAGAGTGGCCAGCTCAAGCCGCTGCCGCTGAGCCAGGGCGGCGTGCGGCAGAGCCGCTTCTACCTCTACACCAACAAGGAAAAGCCGCTCGGCCCGGCCAGCCAGATCCTCATGGAAATGCTCAAGTCGTTCGCCAACGTACCGCTCAACGCGCCCTTCGCGGCGCCCGAACCGGCCGCCGAGTGAACGCAGATGCCTGACTTCCAGCACCGCGACTGCACCCTCGTCTACGACGACCACCCCGGTCCCACCGAGCGCGCGCCGGTCCTGCTGCTGCACGGTCTCGGTTCGAGCGCCCGCGACTGGGAATACCAGTTGCCGGCCCTGCTGGGCCGCTACCGCCTGCTGGTCCCGGACCTGCGCGGCCACGGCCGCTCCGGCAAGCCGCGCGGCGGCTACAGCATGGCCGGCTTCGCCGAGGACTGCGCGGCGCTGCTCGACCGGCTCGGCTGCGGCCCGGTACACCTGGTCGGCATCAGCATGGGCGGGATGATCGGCTTCCAGTTGGCCTGCGACCGACCCGACCTGCTGCGCAGCCTGACCATCGTCAACAGCACTCCGGAAGTCATCCCGCGCAAGCCTCGCGAACATCTGGAGGTGGCCAAGCGCAAGCTCCTCTCGCGCCTGCTCAGCCTGCGGACCATCGGCCGCGCCCTCGGCCGGCTGTTGTTTCCCAAGGCGGAACAGGCCGGGCTGCGAGAGAAGATCGAGGCGCGCTGGGCGGAGAACGACAAGCGCGCCTACCTGGCCAGCCTCGACGCGATCATCGGCTGGGGCGTGCAGGAACGATTGGCCGAGATCGCCTGTCCGACCCTGGTGATCAGCGCGGATCGCGACTACACGCCGGTATCGCTGAAGCAGGCCTATTGCGAGCGGATCGCCGACGCCCGCCTGGTGGTGGTGGAGGACTCCCGCCACGCCACGCCGATGGACCAACCCGAGATTTTCAACACCACCCTGCTCGGCTTCCTCGCCGATATCGATAAAACCAAGGAACAACCATGCTCAAACGTCTCCTGATCGCCGCCTGCACCCTGCTCTTCGCCGGTTCCCTGCTGGCCGCCACGCCTGCCGCCAAGCCGCACGTCCTGATCGCCACCAGCCTCGGCGAGATCGAGGTAGAACTCGATCCGGCCAAGGCGCCGATCAGCGTGAAGAACTTCCTCGAGTACGTCGACAGCGGCTACTACGACGGCACCCTGTTCCACCGCGTGATCCCGGGCTTCATGGTGCAGACCGGCGGCTTCAGCGCCGGCATGCAGGAGAAGAAGACCCGTGCACCGATCAAGAACGAGGCCGACAACGGCCTGCTCAACGAGCGCGGCACCCTCGCCATGGCCCGTACCGGAGTGGTCGATTCGGCCACCAGCCAGTTCTTCATCAACCTGACCGACAACGACTTCCTCAACCATGGTGCCCGCGACTTCGGCTATGCCGTGTTCGGCAAGGTGGTGCGTGGCATGGGCGTGGTCGACCAGATCGCCAAGGTTCCCACCACCCGCCGCAACGGCTTCGCCGACGTGCCGAGCGACGACGTGGTGATCCTGTCCGCCAAACGCCTCTGAGTCCAGCCGCAGGGGCTTGATCCGGCGGGCCCAGGACGGGCCCGCTCCAGAAGAGAGCCATCATGCTTTATCGTCGTTTCGAACGTCTGATCGACCCGTTCCGCAGTGCTTCCGAACGCATGCCGCCCAGCGAAGTGCTGCGTTTCTATGTCTACTTCCTGCGCCAGGTCTGGCCGGTGTTCCTGGCCCTGCTGGTGGTCGGCCTGATCGTCGCGCTGATCGAGGTGGCGCTGTTCAGCTACCTCGGCCGCATCGTCGATCTCGCCCAGAGCACGCCCAGCGCGGAGTTCTTCCGCGTGCACGCCAACGAACTGATCTGGATGGCGGTGGTGGCGCTGGTCCTGCGCCCGCTGTTCAACGCCCTGCACGACATGCTGGTGCACCAGAGCATCAACCCGAGCATGACCAACCTGATCCGCTGGCAGAACCACCGCTACGTGCTCAAGCAGAGCCTCGGCTTCTTCCAGAACGATTTCGCCGGGCGCATCGCCCAGCGCATCATGCAGACCGGCAACTCGTTGCGCGATTCGGCGGTGCAGGTGGTGGACGCCCTCTGGCACGTGCTGATCTATACCGTCAGCGCCCTGGTGCTGTTCGCCGAGGCCGACTGGCGCCTGATGATCCCTCTGGTGCTGTGGGTGTTCGCCTACGTCGGCGCCCTCGCCTACTTCGTTCCCCAGGTCAAGCGCCGCTCGGTGGAGGCCTCGGATTCGCGCTCGAAGCTGATGGGGCGGATCGTCGACGGCTACACCAACATCACCACGCTGAAGCTGTTCGCCCACACCCGCCAGGAAGAGGACTACGCCCGCGAAGCGATCGGCGACCAGACCCTCAAGTCGCAACGCGCCGGGCGCGTAGTGACCTCCATGGACGTGACCATCACGGTGATGAACGGCGTGCTGATCACTGGCACCACCGGCCTGGCCCTGTGGCTGTGGAGCCAGGAGCTGATCTCGGTGGGCGCCATCGCCCTGGCCACCGGGCTGGTGATCCGCATCAACAACATGTCCGGCTGGATCATGTGGGTGGTCGGCGGCATCTTCGAGAACATCGGCCAGGTCCAGGATGGCATGCAGACCATCGCCCTGCCGCGCAAGGTGGTCGACCGCGAGGACGCCCAGCCGCTGCGGGTAGAGCGCGGCGAGGTGGAGTTCGAGCACATCGCCTTCCACTACGGCAAGGGCAGCGGCGTGATCCAGGGTCTCGACCTGAAGGTCCGGCCCGGCGAGAAGATCGGCCTGGTCGGACCTTCCGGCGCCGGCAAGTCGACCCTGGTCAACCTGCTGCTGCGCCTGTACGACCTGGAGAGCGGACGCATCCTGGTCGATGGCCAGGACATCGCCGGGGTGACCCAGGAAAGCCTGCGCGCGCAGATCGGCATGGTCACCCAGGACACCTCGCTGTTGCACCGCTCGATCCGCGACAACCTGCTCTACGGCCGCCCCGGCGCCAGCGACGCGGAACTCATGGAAGCGGTGCGCAAGGCTCGCGCCGACGAGTTCATCCCGCTGCTCAGCGACGCCGAGGGCCGCCGCGGCTTCGACGCCCATGTCGGCGAACGCGGAGTGAAGCTCTCCGGCGGCCAGCGCCAGCGCATCGCCATCGCCCGGGTGCTGCTCAAGGACGCGCCGATCCTGATCCTCGACGAAGCGACCTCGGCGCTGGACTCGGAAGTCGAATCGGCGATCCAGGAAAGCCTGGAGACCCTGATGCAGGGCAAGACGGTGATCGCCATCGCCCACCGCCTGTCGACCATTGCGCGCATGGACCGCCTGGTGGTGCTGGACAAGGGCCACATCGCCGAAAGCGGCACGCATGCCGAGTTGCTCGCCCATGGCGGCCTCTATGCGCGCCTCTGGCAACACCAGACCGGCGGCTTCGTCGGCGTCGACTGAAGCCTCGGCACCGGGCGGCGGCTCGCGCCGCCCGGCCTGGGTGACCTTGTCAAAGGCTCTGCAACGGGCCTTTTCGCGGCAATCATCACCGCCGTCGATCTCGACTAGCACGCGCTTCGATTTTTTCCGCCAGCGAAACGGTGTTCTTATCGAACCCGTGCCCCGGCTCGATCCCGACGCCTGCCGCATCGTCCCCGTCCACCTGGCGTCGGCCACGGACGACCAAGGATGCCAGTGCTCGGTACCGGGGATTTCGCCCCATCGCTACGGAGAATCACAGAATGAAACTTGCCTCTGTCGTGTCCGCCGTCATCACCAGCCTCGCCCCCATGGCCTTCGCCCAGGACGTGGACAAGGACCCGGGCCGCGGCCTGCCGGTCGAGGAATACCACTACGGCATGCAACTGGACGTGAAGAATGTCCTGCACCGTACCGACAATTCGACCAGGACCGGCGTAGTGCCGGTGACCGTGGTCTACGAGGACCATAGCGGCGAGCTGCACAAGATCCGCTTCCTCGAATGGGGCGGCAGCACCAGCAACGGCTGAGCGGACGCCACGCCCTATCGTTCCGGCCCCCTTCAGGCCTGGCGGTAGGGCAACAGGCCGTGGGCCTCCTCGGCGTAGGCGCGCACACCCGCCCGCTCCTGTTCGAGGAACTGCGCCACGGCATCGCGCAGACCGGGATGCGCCAGGTAGTGCCAGGAGCGCGTCAGCACCGGCTCGAAACCGCGGATCAGCTTGTGTTCGCCCTGGGCGCCGGCGTCGAAGCGCGCCAGGCCGGCGCCGATGGCGAATTCCAGGCCCTGGTAGAAGCAGGTCTCGAAGTGCAGCCGGTCGAACTCGGCCAGGCATCCCCAGTAGCGCCCGTACAGGGTATCTCCAGCGACCAGGCTGAACGCCATCGCCACCGGCTTGCCACGCTGGTGGGCGAAGACCACGCGGATCGCCTCCGGCATGCGCTCGGCCAGCAGGCCGAAGAACTCGCGGCTCAGGTAGGGATCGCGGTCGCGCACCAGGTAGGTGTTGGCGTAGCAGAGATAGACGAAATCCCACTCCAGTTCGGACAACTGGCCGCCTTCCCGCCATTCGAACTCGATGCCCTGTCCGCCGACCTGTTCGCGCTCCTTGCGCAGTTGCTTGCGCTTACGCGAACTGAGGGCCTCGAGGAAGTCCTGGAAGTCCCGATAGCCGCGGTTGTGCCAGTGGTACTGGCAACCCAGGCGTTCGAGCCAACCGTCACGCGCGGCAAGCAAGGTGTCCGCCCGGGCGTCGGTGAAATTCACATGGATGCTCGACAGACCGCTCGCCTCGGCCTCCTCGCCAAGGGACGCGAGCAGCCCCTGCAACCCTTCGTCCTCGCCCAGCAGGCGCGCACCGGCGACCGGGGTGAAGGGCACCCCTACCAGCAGCTTCGGGTAGTAGCGGATACCGGCCCGCTGGCAGGCGTCGGCCCAGCTCCAGTCGAACACGTATTCGCCGTACGAGTGCGCCTTCACATAGGCCGGCAGCGCCGCGCACAGCCGCCCTTGCGGATCGCGCAGCACGCGATGAGCCGGGCGCCAGCCGGTAGCGGGCGTCACGCTGTGGCTGTCTTCCAGCGCGGACAGGAAAGCATGACGCAGGAATGGCTGGGCGGGAGGCAGCAAGGCGTCCCACTCGGCGGCGTCGATATCGGCAAGGGTGGCAAGCGTCTGGATCGGCATGCGCGCCAGTCTGGCGCGAGACGCAAGGCAAGTGAAGCCGGTCGATGGAAAAAAAGCGCCCGGCGGACCCGCGATGAAACCGCCCTTCACCAAGCGAAGGCTTCGATCCATCCTACGTAGAGCGCATAACGCCAACGGCGTTATCCGCCGATACCCCGCCGCAACGGCGGAGCGAAAGCTGGGAACCCTCCGCGTAGGGCGAATAACGCCGGAGGCGTTATCCGCCGATACCCGCCGCGACGGCATTCCCGATCGGGCCCTAGATCATGCCCAGCAGCAACAGGACCAACAGCACCACCAGCAATGCGCCGATGATCCCCGAGGGCCCGTAGCCCCAGTTGCGCGAATGAGGAAAGACCGGCAGACCGCCGATCAGCAGCAGGATCAGGATGATCAGAAGAATCGTACCGAGACTCATGGGCGTCGCTCCTGTTCGGCTCATGGGGCAAAGGGCGGGAGATTCCGCCCTTGTAGTTCTCGACCCCCGCCGAGCAACGAAGATTCAATAAATCCGCGACCTCCAGCCTCAGTGGATGACCTTGGGCGCCGGCCCCTTGAGCAGACGCATGAACATCAGCGCCACCGCCTGGGCGTCGCCGAGGGCGGTGTGGCGACCGCTGACCGGCACATCCAGGGCCCGCGCCAGGGTGTCGAAGCGCAGGTCGATGTGTGCGTCGGGAAAATGCCGGCTGACCTTCCGGTGGTACAGCGACGAAATCTCGATGGAGGGGTTGTGCAACTGTCGGTCGAGGAGCTGGCGCAGGTGCCGGTTCAGCACGGCGACATCGAACGACAGATAGTAGCCCAGCAGCGGTCGGTCGCCGATGAACGCCAGCACCTGGCGCAGGGCCTGCTCCAGCTGCAACTGTCCCTCCAGGTCGGCGCGGCGCAGCTTGTGGATGCGGATCGACTCCGCATCCAGGCTCGGCGGCGGCTCGACGTAGAGTTCCAGGCGCTCACCCATGACCAGTTTGCCGCGCCGCACCAGCACCGCGCCGATGCTGAGGATGTCGGCACGACGCGGGTCGAGGCTGGTGGTCTCGAGATCGAGGGAGATCACTTCCTCCGCCTCGACCGCCTCGTGCATCCACCAATACAGCCGGCGGCGCCAGCCCGGCCAGCGGCTGTCGGGCAACTTGACCATGGTGTTCATCGGGTCTCCAGGTGGAATTGACGGGCCACGCTCTGCTTGAACTTCTTCACCACATGCAGGCCGTAGCGCAGCATGTCGCGATCGTGGCGGCTCATGCCGCTGACGTCCAGGCCCTGCTGGCGACCGTCGCGTTGGCCGGCCAACTGGCGGGTCAGGCGCAGTTGCAGGAACAGCTCGAAAGACTCGCTCAGGTCGTCCGCCAGGCGTGCTTCGAGGACCTTGTGTCGCTTCAGCGCCTCGATCCGTGCCAGGGTCCCGCGGGTCTCCAGGCCTTCGCGCAGGGCCAGGGTGCGGATGCCGTGGACGATGGGGAAGATCCCGCCGCGCTTGAGATCGAGGCGGGCGTCCTGGGTTTTCAGCTGGCCGAGGAAGGTCAGCGGCGTATCGAATTGCAGGGCCGCCGCCGCGATATCCGCCAGCCAGCGCTCGCCGCCGTCGGCGAAACCGCGCAGTTGCCGACGCAACGGCTCGAACAGCTGCAGGTTGCCGGCCACCGGCCAGGCATCGGCCAGGATCGACAGGCGCAACAGCTGCTCCGGCTTGCCCTCCAGCAGCGTCCCGCGCAGCTCCGCCTGCCAGGCCGCCAGCGGCTTGCACCATTCCGGCCGACTGGCCATTACCCCTCCGGGACAGGGCGGATAACCGAACTCCAGCAAGGCCGCGCTGAAGCGCTGCATCATCGCCAGGGCCTGTTCCTGCGGCAGATCGTCGGCCAGGACCAGGGCATTGTCCTGGTCGGTCTTCAGCAACTGCTCGCCGCGTCCTTCGCTGCCCATCACCAGCAAGCAGCAGCGCCCGCGCAGGGTTGGCGGCAGCAACAATTCGAAAAGCCGTTCGAGCAATTGCTCGTTGAGCGCGCTGACCAGCTGCATGATGAAGCGCAGGCGGATACCGTTGCCGGCCAGGGTAGCGATCAGGGTGTCCAGGGTTTCCGCGCAGCGGCGCAGGTCGCCGAGGTCGTCGGCGCGGGCGATGCGCAGCGCCAGGACGTGGGAATGGGTGGAGAACAGGCTGAGCACCTGGGTCAGGTGCAACAGGCCGATCACCTGACCGTCCTCCGTGACCGCGACCCGCTCGATACGCTGGCGCGTCATGAGGATCATCGCGTCGAACAGGAAATCGCCCAGTTCGACGCTGGCCAGCGGACCATGGGCCAACGGCCCGATAGCCTCCAGCTCGCTGCGCCCGTCGCGGAAGTGCGCGCTCATGAGGTCGGTGCGGGTGACGATGCCGAGCTCGGGCCCGTCCCTCTCCAGCCGCACCAGCAGGGCATCGGCGCCGTGGCTCAATTGCAGGCGCGCGGCGTCGCCGAGGGACAGCGAGGCCTCCACCTCCAGCGCCGGCAGCAAGTGCTCGCGGGCGATGCGGGTAAGGATGAACTCGGCAAGGTTCTGCCCGTCGCGCTGGGCCAACTGGCGCTTGGCCGCCAGGTCGGCCTGGAAGAACCGGGCGAAACCCGGGTTCTCCCCGCACAACTGGTGGAAGCAACTGGCCGGCAGTTCGTAGACGATGCTTTCCTCGATCGCCAGGTAGCGATGCTTGCTGCTGCCGGAAAACAGCCCGCGGACGTCGAACAGGTCGTCCGCGGCGTACTGGGCGAACACTCGCCCGTCGTCGCCGCGCTCCTCGACCACGCCCTTGAGCAGGACGAACAGCCCGGGGACCGCCGAACCGGCCTCCAGCAAGGTTTCCCCCGGCGCGTAGTAGCCTACGCTGAGGGCCTGCTTGAGGGTCTCGCGCTGATGGGGACGCAACTGGTCGAAGGGCGGCGAGGCGAAGTTGAAACTGTCAGGCATGGCTCATCTCGCTGTAACCGGGACGCTGAAACGAAAGGCGGCGGACCGGAAATCCGGCCGCCGCCTCGGGCTACGTCTTCACGTAGCGCTTAGTGGGCCACCGCGCCAGAGGCGCCCAGGCCGGTCTGGGAACGGATGAACTGCGGGAAGAAGCGCGCCCGCTCCTCGTCGGCCGCCGCCGACTTGTCGGTGATGGAGAAGAACCAGATACCGACGAAGGCGACGATCATCGAGAACAGCGCCGGGTACTCGTACGGGTAGATGGCTTTCTCGTGGCCGAGGATTTGCACCCAGATGGTCGGGCCGAGGACCATCAGGCCCACCGCGGTGATCAGGCCCATCCAGCCGCCGATCATGGCGCCGCGGGTGGTCAGCTTCTTCCAGTACATGGAGAGCAGCAGCACCGGGAAGTTGCAGCTGGCGGCGATGGAGAAGGCCAGGCCGACCATGAAGGCGATGTTCTGCTTCTCGAAGAGGATGCCGAGCACGATGGCGACCACGCCCAGGGCCACGGTGGTCATCTTCGAGACCCGCAGCTCGTCCTTCTCGTTGGCCTTGCCGCCCTTGAACACGCTGGCGTACAGGTCATGGGAGACGGCCGAGGCCCCGGCCAGGGTCAGCCCGGCGACCACCGCGAGGATGGTGGCGAAGGCCACCGCCGAGATGAAGCCGAGGAACAGGCTGCCGCCCACCGCGTCGGCCAGGTGCACCGCCGCCATGTTGTTGCCGCCGATCAGGGCGCCGGTGGCGTCCTTGAAGTCCGGGTTGGTGCTGACCAGCAGGATCGCGCCGAAACCGATGATGAAGGTCAGGATGTAGAAGTAGCCGATGAAACCGGTGGCGTAGAACACGCTCTTGCGCGCTTCCTTGGCGTCGCTGACGGTGAAGAAGCGCATCAGGATGTGCGGCAGCCCGGCGGTGCCGAACATCAGCGCGAAGCCCAGGGAGAATGCCGAGATCGGATCCTTGACCAGGCCGCCCGGACTCATGATCGCCTCGCCCTTCGGATGCACCTTGATGGCTTCGGAGAACAGCGTGCTGACGTCGAAGTTGACGTGCTTGAGCACCATGATCGCCATGAACGAGGCGCCGGAGAGCAACAGCACGGCCTTGATGATCTGCACCCAGGTGGTCGCCAGCATGCCGCCGAACAGCACGTAGAGCACCATCAGGATGCCCACCAGGACCACCGCGACATGGTAGTTGAGGCCGAACAGCAGCTCGATCAGCTTGCCGGCGCCGACCATCTGCGCGATCAGGTAGAACGCCACCACCACCAGCGAGCCGCAGGCCGACAGGGTGCGGATCTGCTTCTGCTTGAGGCGGTAGGAGGCGACGTCGGCGAAGGTGTACTTGCCCAGGTTGCGCAGGCGCTCGGCGATGAGGAAGAGGATGATCGGCCAGCCGACCAGGAAGCCGATCGAGTAGATCAGGCCGTCGTAGCCGGAAGTGAAGACCAGCGCCGAAATACCCAGGAAGGATGCCGCCGACATGTAGTCGCCGGCGATCGCCAGGCCATTCTGGAAGCCGGTGATGCGGCCGCCTGCGGCATAGTAGTCGGCCGCCGAGCGGTTGCGCTTGGATGCCCAGTAGGTGATGCAGAGGGTCGCGCCGACGAAGGCGACGAACATGACGATGGCCGAGACGTTCAGCGGCTGGCGCTGCACGTCGCCGGTCAGCGCGTCGGCCCAGAGGGCCGGAGCGAAGGCCGCAAGGCCGAGCGCGGCAAGGAGACGAGCGATCATTGCTGCGCCTCCTTGAGGATTTCCTGGTTCAGGCTGTCGAACTCGCCGTTGGCGCGACGCACGTACAGGCCGGTCAGGATGAACGCGGCAAGGATCAGTCCGACACCCATCGGGATGCCCCAGGTCACGGACGAATCGGGACTGATACGCGCGCCCAGCAGCTGCGGCTGGAAAGCGATCAGCAGGATGAATATCACGTAGAGGCCAAGCATGATCGAAGAAAGTATCCAGGCGAAACGCTCTCGCTTGGCCACCAACTCCTTGAAGCGCGGATTGGTATCAATCCGCTGGTAGATGCTGTCGTTCATTGTTTTTATCCTCACAGCGGGGTGACGCGGAATGTCGTCGATATCCACTGTAGGACGCTGGTGCAAGCGCTCCAGACGACTTTAGTCGTAGCGTTTCGCCAGCCGCTCTAGACCGGTATTCCCGGGCCTTCCGGCAGATTCCGGAGCCAGCCTTCGGCAAGGAAAAACGCCGTGCCCGGTTGCCCGGGCACGGCGTTCCCCGATCGAACCAGCCGTGCTACTGCACCCAGTCCTTGACCCGTCCCGGGTTGGCCGCCACCCACTGCTTCGCCGCATCCTCGGGTTTGGCGCCCTCCTGGATCGCCAGCATCACCTGGCCGACCTCGTTGCCATCCTTCCAGCCGAACTTCTTCAGGAACTCCCAGACCGGCTTGGCCTTGGCCTCCAGCGCCGGGTTGGCGACGGTGTCGACATGCTCGGTATCGCCATAGACCTTCTTCGGATCGTCGAGGAACTTCAGCTTCCACTTGGCGAACATCCAGTGCGGAATCCAGCCGGTCACCACCACCGGCTTCTTCTCGTTCTCGGCACGGGTCAGCTCGGCGATCATGCCGCTGCCGGAACTGGCCACCAGCTTGTAGTCGAGGCCATATTGCTTGATCGCCTCGTCGGTCTTGATCATCACCCCGGCGCCGGCATCGATACCCACCACGCGGCCGCCGAAAGCGTCCTTCTGCGCCTGGAGGTCGGCGATGCTGTTGGCGCTCACGTATTCGGGGACGATCAGGCCGATGCGTGCGTCCGGATAGTTGATGGCAAGGTTGACCACCTTATCCTTCATCTTCTCGTAGTAGGCGCCGTGGGTGCCCGGCAGCCAGGCCGAGAGCATGGCATCGAGCTTGCCGCGCGCCACGCCCTGCCACATGATCCCCGCCGCCACCGGCATCAGCTTCACCTCGTAGCCGAGCTTCTCGCGGATCACCTCGGCGGCCACATGGGTGGTCGCCACGCTGTCCGACCAGCCGTCCACGTAACCGATGGTGATCACCGGCTTGTCCGCCGCGGCCGCCATCCCCACAGCCGCCGACATTGCCAGGCCCGCACTCCAGCACAACAGTCGTCGCATCATTCGCATCAGACGTACCCCTTGTTCTATGCCGACGGGGACGCTCCCCGGCGGTCGCGGCACTCTGCGGTGCCGCCGTCCATCATCGGCGCGCCCGGACGGCGGACTGCTCTGAGAACGACACCCATCGCACCCGATAACGACATGCCTCGAACTGCGCTGCGGCACGCTGCGGATGTGCTCCGAGACAGTGCGATCGAAGCGCTCTATGCACTCGATTGGACAGGCCGATTTCCGCTTGGCCGAGCGCCTGGATAGGCTTTTGCCAAAGAGGAATGATTCTCGATCAAAGGAGAGCAGCCATGCTCAAGACCCTGACCTTCACCGTCATGCACTTCATCATCGCCTTCAGCGTGGCCTATGCGCTGACCGGCAGCATAGCGGTCGGCGGGCTGGTGGCGGCGGTCGAGCCGCTGTGCAACTCGGTCGGTTTCTACTTCCACGAGAAGATCTGGAAACGCTTCGAGAAAGACGGCGCGCCCGGCTAGCGCCCATGGCTGGCTGCACCGCCACGCCTGAAGGGATATTCGCGAGGCACGGCAAGAGGCGGGAAAGACCGATTGGAACGCTGGCTGCAATAACCCACTGCACTACTGAGGCTTGCAGTTGTAATAGCGGCAGTATATTCACTCAGTACTTTTCCCTCGAAGGGATTCCCCCGATGCCCCACTTCCTCCGTTTCGCTGCCCTGCTCGGCGGCCTCGCCCTCGGTTGTGCCAATCTGGCGCAGGCCCGGGACGTGGACGCCGCGAGCTACGGCTATCCACTGACCAACCCGTTCGAGGCGACCATCGCCACCACGCCGCCGGAACTGCGTCCCGAGCTTCCGCACAGCGAGGACATCGACCAGAAGGACTACAGCCTGAAATTGCGCCCGGAGCGCGAGTTCGCCCTGCCGGACAACTTCTGGCCGGTGAAGAAGCTGCGCTACCGCCTGGCCCGCCAGGATCATGCGGCGCCGCTGATCTTCATCATTGCCGGGACTGGCGCCCACTACGCCAGCAGCTTCCCGGAATACCTGAAGAAGCTCTTCTACCAGGCCGGCTACCACGTGGTGCAGTTGTCCTCGCCGACCAGTTGGGACTTCATGGCCAGCGCCTCGCGCTTCGCCACACCGGGCTTTTCCAGCGACGACGCCGATGACCTGTACCGGGTGATGCAGGCGGTGCGCGCGCAGCAGCGCGACCTGCCGGTGACCGACTATTACCTCACCGGCTATAGCCTGGGGGCGCTGAACGCCGCGTTCGTCAGCCACCTCGACGAAAGCCGCCGGAGCTTCAACTTCAAGAAAGTGCTGCTGCTCAACCCACCGGTGAACCTCTACACCTCGGTGAGCAACCTCGACAAACTGGTGGAAACCCAGGTCAAGGGCATCACTGACTCGCGCACCTTCTACGAGGTGGTGCTGAGCAAGCTGACCCGCTACTTCCGGCAGAAAGGCTACGTCGACATCAACGACGCCATGCTCTACGACTTCCAGCAGTCAAAGCAACGCCTGAGCAACGAAGAAATGGCCATGCTGATCGGCACCTCGTTCCGCTTCTCCGCCGCCGACATCGCCTTCACCTCGGACCTGGTCAACCGTCGCGGCCTGATCACCCCGCCGAACTACCCGATCAACGAAGGCACCAGCCTGGAGCCCTTCTTCAAGCGCGCGCTACAGTGCGACTTCGAGTGCTACATGACCGAGCAACTGATCCCGATGTGGCGAGCCCGTTACGACGGCGGCAGCCTGACCCAACTGGTCAACCAGGTCAGCCTCTACAAGCTGCAGGACTATCTGCACGACAGCCCGAAGATCGCCGTGATGCACAACGCCGACGACGTCATCCTCGGCCCGGGCGACCTCGGCTTCCTCCGCCGGACCTTCGGCGAACGCCTGACCGTCTATCCCTATGGCGGTCACTGCGGCAACCTCAACTACAAGGTCAACGCGCAGGACATGCTGGACTTCTTCGCCACGCCCGCTGCCGGACAGACCAAGGTCGCCAGCGCGGCCCTCACCCAGCAGGCAGGAAACTGATCGATGAGCCGAACCGCACACTGGATGTTCGCCCTTCTGCTGAGCGCTGCCGCCAGCGCCCAGGCCGACGAGGCCGCCGCGCCGGCCGAACTGCCGCCACGCCAGCTCGACGGCGACGGTTTCAGCCGTCCACTGGACCAACTCAAGTTCAATCCCGGCCTGGATCAACGCGAATTCGAGCGCGCCACCCTCGACGCACTGAACATGTACGATCCCTGGGAATCCTGGAACCGCCGGGTCTACCACTTCAACTATCGCTTCGACGAGTGGGTGTTCCTGCCCGTGGTACGAGGCTACGAATACGTCACCCCGCACTTCGTCCGCAGCGGCGTGAGCAATTTCTTCGACAACCTCGGCGACGTGCCCAATCTGCTGAACAACCTCGCCCAATTGAAGGGCAAGGCGGCGATGGAAACCACCGCGCGGCTGCTGTTCAACACCACCTTCGGTGTGCTCGGCCTGTGGGACCCTGCGACCAGGATGGGCCTGCACAAGCGCAGCGAGGATTTCGGCCAGACCCTCGGCTTATACGGCGTGGGCAGCGGCCCCTACCTGGTGCTGCCGATCCTCGGCCCGTCCAACCTGCGCGACACCGGCGGACTGGTGGTGGACTACGTCGGCGAATACCAGGTGAACTACCTCAACGTTCCCCAGGCCAGCGGCGACCACCCGGAGATCACCGCCCTGCGCGTGGTGGACAAGCGCTACAACACCAGCTTCCGCTACGGCCAGATGAACTCGCCGTTCGAGTACGAGAAACTGCGCTACATCTATACCGAGGCGCGCAAGCTGCAGATCGCCGAGTAAGACGAAGAACCGCCGCCCTGGTGCGGCGGTTTCTTTTTCTCAAAACAATCCAATAACTCGATAGGAATCACACAAAACTCGCATCCATATATCGAGCACAGAGGACTATCATCGAGTCATACACGAACCAGGAGGTTCCCATGACCCGCTACCGTGATGTCCTCGAACTGCATACCGGCCACCCCGCCTCCGATGGCGCCGGCGTCCGCCTGACCCGCGTGATCGGCGGCCCTTCCCCGGAACGCTTCGACCCGTTCCTGATGCTCGACCAGTTCGATACCCAGAACCCGGACGACTATGTCGCCGGTTTCCCTTCGCACCCGCACCGCGGCTTCGAGACCGTGACCTACATGCTCGAAGGGCGTATGCGCCACGAAGACCACCTCGGCAATCGCGGCCTGCTCAAGCCCGGCGGCGTACAGTGGATGACCGCCGCCCACGGCATCATCCACAGCGAGATGCCGGAACAGGTGGAAGGCGCGATGCGTGGCTTCCAGCTGTGGGTCAACCTGCCGGCGAAGAACAAGCTGGCCCCGGCCGGCTATCGCGATATCGAGCCGGAAGACGTGCCGCGCCTGGAAACCGCCGGAGGCGTGAAGGTCACGGTGATCGCCGGTCGCTTCGACGACGGCCAGGCGCAGCAGATCGGCGCCGTGGAAAGGCCGGACACCGAGCCGCACTACTACGACCTGCAACTGCCTGCCGGCGGCCGCATCGCCCCGCGCCTGCCGGACGGCCATCGCGTGCTGCTGTACGTCTACGAAGGCAGCCTGACGGTGGAAGGCGAACGCCCGGTGGAAATCGCCACCAATCGCCTGGCTCGGCTGTCCGAAGAAGGGGAACTGAGCCTGCGCAGCGAAGCCGGCGCCCGGGTACTGGTGCTCGCCGGCAAGCCGTTGCGCGAGCCGATCGTCCAGTACGGTCCGTTCGTGATGAACAGCCGCGAGGAAATCGAGCAGGCGCTACGCGACTATCGCGACGGTGTCCTGGCCGTCTGAGCCGTGCGCGAGCCGCCCTTCGGGGCGGTTTTTTCCTTCCGCCTGTCCCGTCCTGAATAAGGTTTACCGCTCTATCCGCAGGAAGCGCTCCAGTTCCGCCCGCTTGCCCATCGCATCGTGGTAGCCCAGTTCGATCAGTTCGCTGCAATAGCCGCGCTCGAACAACAGGTAGCTCAATACCCCCGCCCCGCTGGCGCGGGTCGCTCCGGGACCGCGCAGGAAAAGCCGCAGCACCCGCGACAGCTCCCGGTAGTGCCGCGCGGCGATCTCGTCCAGCGGCCGGCTCGGCGACACCAGCAATACCTCCACCGGCTCCAGCCCACCCGCCTGGCGGCGCACCTCCGGCGCCACCAACTGGCCGATCTGGTTCATCCGCTGCAACTGCTCGATGTCGCCTTCCAGGCTGTCGATGAAGGTGCTGTTCAACAGGTGGGCGCCGATCTGCGCCAGGCTCGGCGGTCGGTCGGACGGCGGCAGGCCGGTCATGGCACTGTCGCCACCGGTGGCCGGGTTGCCGCTGACGCCGATCACCAGCACCCGCGTGGCGCCCAGGTGCAACGCCGGGCTGATGGGCGCCTGGGAACGCACCGCGCCGTCGCCGAAGTATTCGCGGTTGATCCGCACCGGCGGGAACAGCAGCGGGATCGCCGCGCTGGCCAGCAGGTGCCGAAGCTCCAGGCGGGTGGGAATGCCCAGGCGCCGATGGCGTACCCAGGGATCGATGGTCGCGCGCCCCTGGTAGAAGGTCACCGCCTGCCCCGACTCGTAGCCGAACGCGGTCACCGCCACCGCGCGCAACTGGCGCTGGCGCACCGCCGCATGAATCCCGGAAAAATCCAGCTCACGTGCCAGCAGCTCATGCAACGGCCGGTTGTCCAGCAACGCCACCGGCACCCGCCGCCCCAGGCCGAGCAGGCTATGGCCGAGGAAGCGCGAGGCCTGGCGGGTCACGCCCGGCCAGTCGCTGCGATAGACATGTTCGGTGCGGAATCCCTGCCAGACCGCGGTCAGGCGCTGGATCGCCTGGCGGAATTGCAGGGCGCCGCAAGCCAGGCCAACGGCGTTGATGGCGCCGGCGGAGGTACCGACGATGACCGGGAAAGGATTGCCGGCGCTGTCCGGCAGCAGGTCGGCGATGGCGGCCAGGACACCGACCTGGTAGGCCGCGCGGGCGCCGCCCCCGGAAAGGATCAGGCCGGTGAGCGGCGGACGTGGGGCAAGGGGATCGGACACAGCGGGGCTTCCGTCATGAACTGCGGCGAGTATAGCCAGACCCCGCGCGCGTCCGGAATGCCCGTCCTCAGCGCTTGCGCCGTTTCGGATAGAGCTTGGCTTCGCCTGGCGGGCGGGTCTTGAAACGCCGGTGCGCCCACAGGTACTGCTCGGGCTGCTGGCGCACGCAGCGCTCGACCCACTGGTTGATCCGCAGGCAATCGGCTTCCTCGCTCTCGCCGGGGAAGTCCTCCAGCGGCGGGTGGATGGTCAGGCGATAACCGTTGCCATCGGCCAGGCGGCTCTGGGTGAACGGCAACACCCGCGCCCGGCCCAGGCGGGCGAACTTGGTGGTGGCGGTGACGGTGGCCGCCGGGATGCCGAACAGCGGCACGAACAGGCTCTGCTTGGCGCCGTAGTCCTGGTCCGGTGCGTACCAGATGGCGCGGCCGCCACGCAGCACCTTGAGCATCGAGCGCACGTCCTCGCGCTCGATGGCGGTGGCATCGAGGTTGTGCCGCTCGCGGCCACGGCGCTGGACGTAGTCGAACACCGGGTTGTCGTGCTCACGGTACATGCCGTCGATGGTGTGCACCTGGCCGAGCAGCGCCGCGCCGATCTCCAGGGTGGTGAAATGCAGGGCCATGAGGATCACCCCCTCGCCCTGCGCCTGGGCCTCGCGCAGATGCTCCAGGCCTTCTATATGGGCAAGACGGGCCAGGCGCGCCTTCGGCCACCACCAGCTCATGGCCATCTCGAAGAAGGCGATGCCGCTGGAGGCGAAGTTCTCCTTCAGCAGACGCTCGCGTTCGGCGGGCGACTTTTCCGGAAAGCACAGTTCGAGGTTGCGCGCGGCAATCTCGCGGCGCGAGCCGACCAAGCGGTACATCAGCGCCCCCAGGCCACGGCCGAGCATCAGCAGGACGGGATACGGCAACTGCACCACCAGCCAGAGCAGTCCCAGGCCGAACCAGAGCGGCCAGTAGCGGGGATGGAGGAAAGCGCTGGAGAAACGGGGGCGATCCATGGACGGTTCCGACGACGATCAAAGCCCGCCATTCTACCCTGCCCGCCGTCCCGGCGGGACGCCGCGTTGCCGATCGACGCCGCCCCGGCTATCTGCCACGCTTGCGGGCATCCGGCGTTCTCGTTATAAGTCCCTGCAATTCAACGACCGACAAGCCCCATGAGCCAAGCCGACCTCCTCGATCAAGACCCCGTATTCCAGCTCAAGGGCAGCATGCTCGCGGTGACCATCCTCGAACTGGCGCACAACGACCTGGCGAGGCTCGAACGGCAACTCGCCGACAAAGTGGCGCAAGCGCCCAACTTCTTCCGCGACACCCCCCTGGTCATGGCCCTCGACAAGCTGCCCGAAGGCGAAGGTCACCTCGACCTGCCGGCGCTCCTCGAGGTCTGTCGCCGCCACGGCCTGCGCACCCTGGCGATCCGCGCCGGGCGCGAGGAGGACATTGCCGCCGCCCAGGCCCTGGACCTGCCGGTGCTGCCGCCCTCGGGCGCCCGCGAACGACCGCTGGACATCAAGGACAGCGCCCCGCGCAAGCCTGCCGAAGAGCCCAGCCCGAGCGCCGGTGAAGCCAGGCCCGAGCCGGCCAAGGCGGAAGAGAAGCCCGCCGAGCCCGTCAGCCGCCCGACCAAGGTGGTGAAGACCCCGGTGCGCGGCGGCATGCAGATCTACGCCGCCGGCGGCGACCTCATCGTGCTGGCCGCGGTCAGTCCCGGCGCGGAACTTCTCGCCGACGGAAACATCCATGTGTACGGCCCGATGCGCGGACGCGCACTGGCCGGCGTGAAAGGCGACGCCACGGCGCGAATCTTCTGCCAGCAGCTGGCCGCCGAACTGGTCTCCATCGCCGGTAACTACAAGGTCGCGGAGGACCTGCGACGCAGCCCGCAGTGGGGCAAGGCAGTGCACGTCAGCCTGTCGGGTGACGTGTTGAACATCACCCGCCTTTAACGGATACTGCCGCCACTTTCAGGGACCAGAATTCTTACGTTTTTCATTGGGGTGAATCACCTTGGCCAAAATTCTCGTAGTCACTTCCGGTAAGGGTGGCGTCGGTAAAACCACCACCAGCGCAGCTATCGGCACCGGCCTGGCCTTGCGCGGTTTCAAGACCGTCATCGTCGACTTCGACGTCGGCCTGCGTAACCTCGACCTTATCATGGGCTGCGAACGCCGCGTGGTGTACGACTTCGTCAACGTCGTCAACGGCGAGGCCACCCTCACCCAGGCCCTGATCAAGGACAAGCGCCTCGAAAACCTGCATGTCCTGGCCGCCAGCCAGACCCGCGACAAGGACGCCCTGACCAAGGAAGGCGTCGAGAAAGTCATGGCCGAACTGCGCAAGGATTTCGAATACATCATCTGCGACTCCCCGGCGGGCATCGAGAAAGGCGCCCACCTGGCCATGTACTTCGCCGACGAAGCGATCGTCGTGACCAACCCCGAGGTTTCCTCGGTACGCGACTCCGACCGCATGCTCGGCCTGCTGGCAAGCAAGTCGCAGCGCGCCGAGAAAGGCGAGGAGCCGATCAAGGAACACCTGCTGCTGACCCGCTACAACCCGGAGCGCGTCACCAAGGGCGAGATGCTCGGCGTCGACGACGTCGAGGAGATCCTCGCCATCCGCCTGCTCGGGGTGATCCCGGAATCCCAGGCCGTGCTCAAGGCGTCGAACCAGGGCGTGCCGGTGATCCTCGACGAGCAGAGCGACGCCGGCCAGGCGTACAGCGATGCGGTCGACCGCCTGCTCGGCAAGGAAATACCGCATCGATTCCTCGATGTGCAGAAGAAAGGATTCCTGCAAAGACTGTTCGGAGGACGTGAATGAGCCTTTTAGACTTCTTTCGCAGTCGGAAATCGCAGAACAGCGCTTCCATCGCGAAAGAACGACTGCAGATCATCGTTGCCCACGAACGTGGCCAGCGCGCACAGCCGGATTATCTGCCCCAGTTGCAGAAAGACCTGCTGGAAGTGATCCGCAAGTACGTACCGATCGACCAGGAGCAGATCCAGGTGGAACTGGAGAACCAGGGCAACTGCTCGATCCTGGAACTCAACATCACCCTGCCGGATCGTTGATTCGCCCAGGGTCCATACTGCGGCGGCCATTGGCCGCCGCAGTCGTTTCACCGAGCCTGCCCGCCAGGCTCCCTGCCGCCTCCCGGCGATGAGCCCGTTCGCTATGCCGCTGTCCCAGATCCGAATCGTTCACCAGGATGACGCCCTGCTGGTGGTCGACAAGCCCACCCTGCTGCTGTCGGTGCCCGGCCGCGCCGATGACAACAAGGACTGCCTGGTCACCCGCCTGCAGGAAAACGGCTATCCCGAGGCCCGCATCGTCCACCGCCTGGACTGGGAAACCTCCGGCCTGATGGTGCTCGCCCGCGACGCCGACAGCCACCGCGAGCTGTCCCGCCAGTTCCACGACCGCGAGACCGAGAAAGCCTATACCGCCCTTTGCTGGGGCCTGCCGGAACTGGACAGCGGGCGCATCGAACTGCCGCTGCGCTACGACCCGCCGACCAAGCCGCGTCACGTGGTGGACTTCGAGCACGGCCGCCACGCCCTGACCTTCTGGCGCGTGATCGAGCGTCATGAACGCTGGAGCAGGGTCGAGCTGACGCCGATCACCGGCCGTTCGCACCAGTTGCGCGTGCACATGCTCTCCATCGGCCATCCGCTGCTCGGCGACCGCCTCTACGCCAACCCCGAAGCCCTCGCCGCCCACGAACGCCTGTGCCTGCACGCCAGCCTGCTGTGCCTGACCCATCCGCAGAGCGGCGAACGCCTGCGCTTCGAGTCGCCGGCGCCGTTCTGAGCCTTCCCCGCCGCGTCCCGGCCCGCCGGGACGCCGCCCGCCGATTTCCGGTACCCCGTCTTGCCATACAACGACCAGCTTCCGCTTTTTCTGGCCGGCCCCGCCGCCAACGACCTGAACCCCGTCGGACAATACGATAGACTGCATGGATTGCCGTCCGGAGCCACTATGCGCGCAGAACTCAACCAGGGCCTGATCGATTTCCTCAAGGCCTCGCCCACGCCTTTCCATGCAACCGCCAGCCTCGCCCGCCGCCTGGAAGCCGCCGGCTACCGCCGCCTCGACGAGCGCGACGCCTGGCACACCGAAACCGGCGGCCGCTACTACGTGACCCGTAACGACTCGTCGCTGATCGCCATCCGCCTGGGCCGTCGCTCGCCCCTGGAAAGCGGCTTCCGCCTGGTCGGCGCGCACACCGACAGCCCCTGCCTGCGGGTCAAGCCGAACCCGGAGATCGCTCGCAACGGCTTCCTCCAGCTCGGCGTCGAAGTCTATGGCGGCGCCCTCTTCGCCCCCTGGTTCGACCGCGACCTGTCACTGGCCGGGCGCGTCACCTTCCGCGCCAATGGCAAGCTGGAAAGCCGCCTGGTCGACTTCCGCAAGGCCATCGCGGTAATCCCCAACCTGGCCATCCATCTCAACCGCGCCGCCAACGAGGGTTGGCCGATCAACGCGCAGAACGAACTGCCGCCGATCATCGCCCAACTGGCGCCGGGCGAGGCCGCCGACTTCCGCCTGCTGCTCGACGAACAGCTGCTGCGCGAGCACGGCATCACCGCCGACGTGGTACTGGACTACGAGCTGTCGTTCTACGACACCCAGTCCGCCGCGGTGGTAGGTCTCAACGACGAGTTCATCGCCGGGGCGCGCCTGGACAACCTGCTGTCCTGCCACGCCGGCCTGGAAGCCCTGCTCAACGCCGAAGGCGACGAGAACTGCATCCTGGTCTGCACCGACCACGAGGAAGTCGGTTCCTGTTCGCATTGCGGCGCCGACGGTCCGTTCCTCGAACAGGTACTGCGCCGCCTGCTGCCGGAAGGCGACGCCTTCAGCCGGGCGATCCAGCGCTCGCTGCTGGTCTCGGCCGACAACGCCCATGGCGTACACCCGAACTACGCCGACAGGCACGACGCCAACCATGGCCCGGCGCTGAACGGCGGTCCGGTGATCAAGATCAACAGCAACCAGCGCTATGCCACCAACAGCGAAACCGCCGGCTTCTTCCGCCACCTCTGCCAGGACAGCGAAGTGCCGGTGCAGAGCTTCGTGACCCGCAGCGACATGGGATGCGGCTCGACCATCGGCCCGATCACCGCCAGCCAGGTCGGCGTGCGCACCGTCGACATAGGCCTGCCGACCTTCGCCATGCACTCGATTCGCGAGCTGGCCGGTAGCCATGACCTGGCGCACCTGGTCAAGGTGCTCGGCGCCTTCTACGCCAGCAGCGAGCTGCCCTGAGCGCCAGGCGCGCTCACGCCCCGGGCATTCGCCCGGGGCCACTCAGGCGTGCGCAGCGTGCCATTCGCTGCGCAACAGCGTGTAGATCGCATGGTCGTGGGCACGCCCGGCGATGATCTCGTTGGCCCGGATCACTCCGTCGCGCCGGAAGCCCTGGCGCTCGGCGGCGCGCTGGCTGCGCAGGTTCTCGGTGGAACAGCGGATCACCAGGCGCTGCCGGTCGTAGCCAAGGAAACCCAGCTCGATCGTCTTCCCCAACGCCCTGGCCAGCAGCCCGCGCCCTTGCGCGGACGCCGCCAGCCAGTAGCCGATGCTGGCGCTGCGACTGTCCTCGGTGAAGTCGTGCAGGTCGATGACGCCGACCAGGCATCCGGATTCGACGATCCCGCAGCGGCAGCTCCTGCGCTCCGCCCACAACCGCTGGCCTTCGCCAATGAAACGGCGGGTATCGTCCACGCTCTGCGTCAGCGGCACCCACGGCATCCAGGGCGCCAGGTGCTCGCTGTTGGCACGTACCAGGCGGAACAGTTCCTCCGCGCGCGGCTGGTCGAGCAGCTCCAGGTGCAGGTCGGACGAAATCGGCAGTATGAACATGCGAGGGCTCCTTTTCCCGGAGCCCCATCCTCGCAGAAGGTGCCGCAGGTCGTCGACGCGTGGCGTTACTGCGGTACCTCGACGCTGATATGGATGGCGTCGTGGCGCCAGAACTCCAGGTCGCAGTCGATCAGCCGACCACGCTGGTCGCGGTTGATCCGGCTGATGCGCAGGGCCGGGCTGCCCACCGCCACCTTCAGCGGCGCCGCAGCCTCGGCATGCAGTGCTGTGGGCACCATGTCGAAACGCACCCGCCCATAGTGGATGCCGTACTCGCTGGCATAGAGTTCGGTCAGCGAGCGGGTCAGGTCGTGGCCGAGGATTCCGGGGAAGTACTGCGCGTTCAGGTAGTGCTCGACATACAGCACCAGCCGCCCGTCCACCCGCCGCGCCCGGCGGATCTGGTAGACGCTGGACAGCGCCGGCAGCTCCAGCAGCTCGCAGACCGCCGCGCTCGCCGGCATCTGCCGGGCCGACAGAACCTCGGTCGCCGGCACCCGGCCCTGTTCGCTGACCATCGCATGGAAGTGACTGCGGACCAGCGGGTTGTAGGCCAGCCGCTCGGGGGAGACGAACCAGCCGCGGCGCTCCTCGCGATAGATCAGGCCCTGCGACTCCAGTTGGATCAGCGCCTCGCGCAGGGTGATCCGGGTCGTCGCGAACAGCTCGCTGAGCTTGCGCTCGGCCGGCAGCTTGCCACCCGCCGGCAGCAGACCATGGCCGATCTGCTCGCTGAGCGCCCGGCAGATCGCCGTTACGGTGGGTAGCGCTTCGTCACGCATCGACAGCTTCCTTATTGGTCTAGTCCAGCCCCAACAAGGGGCATTTCCGCCGGCCCGCCCTGTGCCTCCGGCTTGTCCGATGCTAGGAAACCCAGATGACCGGGACGTGACAGGCACAAGACAACGGTCTTCCCGGAGGCGCCCGGCGCCCATGGAATCGAGGGCTTAAGCATGGTCTACGCTTCTGCGGATGCAAGCCGCGGCGATGCCAGGCGCGGCTAGCTGACATGAAACCGTCATCCAGCGGCTCTAGATTGGCCTGGGTCTTGCTGATCTAGACCACACCCGCGGCAGTCCCGCCCGAAGGAGCGTCGAGAACTCCCGAGGCTGCCCGACCGAACCTCTCGAACGAAGGAGCACCGAATGAAACGCATGCTTGCTTCATTGCTGGGAACCGCCATCGCCCTCGGCAGCGGCCTGGCGTTGGCCGCCGAAGCGGACCTGCAGGCGCTGGAACAGGCCGCGCGCAAGGAAGGCCAGGTCAACAGCGTCGGCATGCCCGACAGCTGGGCGAACTGGAAGGACACCTGGAAGGACCTTGAGAGCAAGTATGGGCTCAAGCACATGGATACCGACATGAGTTCGGCCCAGGAGCTGGCCAAGTTCAAGGCCGAGAAGGACAACGCCAGCGCCGACATCGGCGACGTCGGCGCCGCCTTCGGCCCCATCGCCGTGCAGCAGGGCGTCAGCCAGCCGTACAAGCCGAGCACCTGGGAACAGATCCCGGCCTGGGCCAAGGACCAGGACGGCCACTGGGCACTCGCCTACACCGGGACCATCGCCTTCATCGTCAACAAACAACTGGTGAAGGACGTACCGCACAGCTGGGCCGACCTGCTGCAGGGCAAGTACAAGGTCACCATCGGCGACGTCAGCGCTGCCGCCCAGGCGGTCAATGGGGTGCTCGCCGCGGCCATCGCCAACGGCGGCGACGAGAAGAACATCAAGCCGGGCCTGGAGTTCTTCGGCAAGATCGCCAAGCAGGGCCGCCTGTCGCTGACCAACCCGGTGATCGCCACCCTGGAAAAGGGCGAGGTCGAAGTCGGCATCGTCTGGGACTTCAACGGCCTCAGCTACCGCCAGCAGATCGACCCGGAGCGCTTCGAGGTGCTGATCCCCTCGGACGGCTCGGTGATCTCCGGCTACACCACCATCATCAACAAGTACGCCAAGCACCCGAACGCCGCCAAGCTCGCCCGCGAGTACATCTTCAGCGACGCCGGACAGATCAACCTGGCCAAGGGCAACGCGCGACCGATCCGCGCCGAGAGCCTGACCCTGCCGGACGACGTGAAGGCCCAACTGCTACCCAACGAGCAGTACGCCAAGGCCCAGCCGATCAAGGACGCCAAGGCCTGGGAGGAAACCTCCAAGCGCCTGCCGCGGCAGTGGCAGGAAGCGGTGATCATCAACATGCAGTGACGCGGAGCGCGGCCGCCCTCCCCGGCGGCCGCCCCGCATCGACGGATACCCCGAATGCGCCACGACGTCATCCTCGTCCTGCTGGACGGCCTCAACCACAGCGTCGCCCGCGACTGCATGGGGCATCTCCAGGCCCTCTGCGGCGCCGGCCGCGGCCAGTCGTACCGCCTGGAATGCGAGTTGCCTTCGCTGTCCCGGCCGCTCTACGAATGCATCCTCACCGGAGTGCCGCCAATCGATAGCGGCATCCTGCACAACGACGTGGTCCGCCTGAGCCAGGAACAGAGCCTGTTCCACTACGCCCGCGCGGCCGGCCTGAGTACCGCGGCAGCGGCCTACCACTGGGTCAGCGAACTGTACAACCGCGCGCCGTTCGACCCGGCCCGCGACCGCCACACCGACGACAGCGCACTGCCGATCCAGCGCGGACACTTCTACTGGAGCGACCACTATCCGGACTCGCACCTGTTCGCCGACGCGGAAAGCCTGCGCCGCCGGCACGCACCGAACTTCATGCTGGTCCACTCGATGAACATCGACGACGCCGGGCACAGGCACGGCCTCGCCAGCCCCGCCTACCGCAACGCCGCGCGGCGCGCCGACGCACTGCTGTCGGAATACCTGCACCAGTGGCTGGCGGCCGGCTACCAGGTGGCGATCACCGCCGATCACGGAATGAACGAGGACCGCAGCCACGGCGGCATCCTCGAGGAGGAGCGCGAGGTGCCGCTGTTCGTCTTCGGCGACGCCTTCAGCCGCGACGACCTGGCGCAACCGCTGCAGACCGACCTCTGCGGCACGCTCTGCGAAATCCTCGGCGCCGCCCACGACAAACCCGTCTGCCGGGAGCTGCTCGCCCCATGAAACGACTCTCCGGCAAATGGCTGGCGCTGCTGTTCCTGCTGCCCTTCGCGGCGTTCTTCGTGATTTTCCAGATAGCGCCGCTGGCCTGGGTCGCGCTGAACAGCCTGAAGGCCAGCGACGCCTGGAGCCTGGCCAACTACCTCGAGCTGTTCGGCTCGCCCTTCTACCGCCAGGCGATCCGCCACAGCCTGGAGATCGCCGGCTGGTCGAGCCTGCTCGGCCTGCTCATCGCGGTGCTCGGCAGCCATTCGCTGCGCCACGTCGACAGCCGCCTGCGCGACTTCGTCATGGCCTTCTCCAACATGACCAGCAACTTCGCCGGGGTACCGCTGGCGTTCGCCTTCATCATCCTGCTCGGCTTCAACGGCGCGCTGACCCTGTTGCTCAAGCAGGCCGGCTGGATCGACGACTTCAATCTCTACTCGAAGACCGGCCTGATAATCCTCTACACCTATTTCCAGATCCCCCTCGGGATGATGCTGCTCTACCCGGCCTTCGACGCCCTGCGCGAGGACTGGCGCGAGTCCGCCGCGCTGCTCGGCGCCAACGGCTGGCAGTACTGGCGACACATCGGCATCCCGGTGCTGACCCCGGCGCTGCTGGGTACCTTCGTCATCCTCCTGGCCAACGCCCTCGGCGCCTACGCCACGGTGTACTCGCTGACCACCGGCAACTTCAACGTGATCCCGATCCGCATCGGCGCGCTGGTCGCCGGCGACGTGTTCCCCGACCCGAACATGGCCAGCGCCCTGGCCATGGTGCTGGTCGGCCTGATGACCCTGATCACCCTGGTCCACCAATGGCTGCTGCGCAGGAGCTACCATGTCGCGCGCTGATCGACGTCCTGCCGCGCTCTACCATCGCCTGGTGGTCTGCGCGCTGTTCCTGATCCTGGTCCTGCCGCTGGCGGCGACCCTGCTCTACTCGCTGGCCACCCAGTGGTCGGCGACCCTGCTGCCGGACGGCCTGACCCTGAAGTGGTACCTGACGCTGTGGAGCGACCAGCGCTTCCTGCTGGCCTTCGCCCGCTCGCTGCTGGTCTGCTTCGGCGCCCTGGCGTTCAGCGTGTTGCTGATCCTGCCGCTGATGTTCGTCATCCACTACCACTTCCCGCGCCTGGACGGCGTGATGAACGTGCTCATCCTGCTGCCCTTCGCGGTGCCGCCGATCGTCTCCTCGGTGGGCCTGCTGCAACTCTATGCCAGCGGGCCGCTGGAAATGATCGGCACGCCCTGGGTGCTGGTCGGCTGCTACTTCACCATCGCCCTGCCGTTCATGTACCGGGCGATCACCAACAACCTGCAGGCGATCAACCTGCGCGACCTGATGGACGCCGCCCACCTGCTCGGCGCCAGCACCTGGAAGGCGGCGCTGCTGGTCGTGCTGCCGAACCTGCGCAAGGGCGTGATGGTGGCCCTGCTGCTGTCGTTCTCCTTCCTCATCGGCGAATTCGTCTTCGCCAACCTGCTGGTCGGTACCCGCTACGAGACCCTGCAGGTGTTCCTCAACAACATGCGCAACAGCAGCGGCCACTACACCAGCGCAGTGGTGGTCTCCTACTTCGTGTTCGTCCTGGTCCTGACCTGGGCGGCCAACCGACTGAACAAGGACAAGGCCTGATCATGTCGTTCGTCAGCGTCGAACAGCTCGACAAGAGCTACGGTGCCACCAGCATCTTCCGCGATATCGACTTCGCCGCCGCCCGCGGCGAGTTCGTCACCCTGCTCGGCCCCAGCGGCTGCGGCAAGTCCACCCTGCTGCGCTGCATCGCCGGGCTGACCGAGGTCGACAGCGGGCGCATCCTCATCGACGGCGAGGATGTGGTGCCTTTGCCGCCGCAGAAGCGCGGGATCGCCATGGTGTTCCAGAGCTACGCGCTGTTCCCCAACATGACCGTGCAACAGAACGTCGCCTTCGGCCTGCGCATGCAGAAGGTGCCTGCGACGGAACTGAAGCAGCGGGTCGCCGAAGCCATCGAACTGGTGGAACTGGGCGAGTACGCCGCACGCTACCCGCACCAACTCTCCGGCGGCCAGTGCCAGCGCGTGGCGCTGGCCCGCTCGCTGGTGACGCGCCCGCGCCTGCTGCTGCTCGACGAGCCGCTGTCGGCCCTCGACGCGCGCATCCGCAAGCACCTGCGCGAACAGATCCGCCGCATCCAGCAGGAGCTGGGGCTGACCACGGTGTTCGTCACCCATGACCAGGAGGAAGCGCTGACCCTGTCCGACCGCATCGTCCTGATGAACGCCGGACGCATCGTCCAGAGCGGCGACGCGGAGACCCTCTACACCGCGCCGGAAAACGCCTTCGCCGCCGGCTTCATCGGCAACTACAACCTGCTCGACGCCGAACAGGCCAGCCGCCTGCTCGGCCAGCCCTGCGCGCAACAGGTGGCGATCCGCCCGGAATCCCTGCGCCTGGGCAACGAACCGAGCGAAGGCGTGCCGGCGCTGGTACGCTCGCACAGTCTGCTCGGCAACGTGATCCGTTACCGCGTCGAGGCCGCCGGGGTGGAACTCACCGTCGACGTCCTCAACCGCAGCGCAGACCGCCTGTATCCGGCCGGCAGTCAGCTGACGCTGGTCATCGATCGCAACAGTATTCGAGAGGTAGCTTGATGAGCCTGGTGATCTTCGACCTGGACGAGACCATGATCCACGGCGACTGCTCCAGCCTGTGGAGCCAGCGCATGGCGAGTCTCGGCTGGGTCGACGAATCCTTCGTCCGCCACGACGCCGAACTGATGGAGCAGTACGCCGAAGGCAAGCTGTCCATGGACCTGTACATGGACTACACCCTGCAACCGCTGATCGGTCGCAGCGTCGAGGAAGTCGAGCGGGAAGTGGAGGCCTACGTCGAGGAGGTCATCGAGCCGCTGATCTACAGCGACGCCTGCGCCTGCCTGGCGCGCCACCGCAGCGCCAACGACCGGGTGCTGATCGTCTCCGCATCCGGGGTGCACCTGGTCAAGCCGATCGCGGCGCGGATCGGCGTCGACGAAGTCCTCGCCATCGATCTCGAAGTGCTCGACGGACACTACACCGGCCGCACCCTCGGCACCCTCACCTATCGCGAAGGCAAGGTATTGCGTCTGCTCGACCTGCTGGAAGGAGACGATCGCCAACTGGCCGACGCCTGGTTCTATTCGGACTCGCGCAACGACCTGCCGCTGCTGAAGCTGGTCGGCCATCCGAACACGGTCAATCCGGACCCGACCCTGCTCGCCTACGCCAAGGAAATGGGCTGGCCGGTCAACGCCTGGCGCTGACAGGCTCGCTGCGAAAGCGCGAGCGGATCGCGCTTTCCATCGCGTCGCCGAAGCGGCCCTTCAGGCCAGCGACGGGTCCACCACCAGCACGACCTTGCCCTGCACCTGGTTGCTCGCCAACGCCTCGAACGCCGCCTCGGCGTCGACGATCGGGAAGGTTCGCTCCAGCTGCGCGCGGAGTTTCCCGGCGGAGAACAATGGCCAGACCTTCAACCCCAGTTCGGCGATCAACTGCGCCTTGAACTCGGCATCACGGGTACGCAGGGTCGAGCCGGTCAACTGGATGCGTTTGCCTAGCAGTTGAGCCAGGTCCAGTTGCGCCTCGCGGCCGCCCATCAGGCCGATGATCACCCAGCGCCCGTCGCGCCGCAGCAACTCCAGGTTCAACCCGGCATAGCGGGCGCCGACCGGATCGAGGATCACGTCGAACGGGGCGAAATCGCGCAGCGATTCCAGGCTCTGCTTGCGCAGCACGCCGCCGGCGGCGCCCAGGGATTCGCAGTAGGCCAGGCGTTCGGCGGAACCGACGCTGACCCAGCAGGGGTTGCCGAACGCCTTGCACAATTGGATGCCGGCCGAACCGACGCCGCTGGCGCCGGCGTGCAGCAGCACTTTCTCGCCGGGCTGCAACGCCGCCAACTGGAACAGGTTCAGCCAGGCCGTGGCGTAGACCTCCGGAATCCCCGCCGCCTCCGCCAGGCTCAGCCCTGCCGGGACCGGCAGTACGTGGCGCGCGTCCACCACCACTTCCTCGGCCATGCCGCCGCCGGCGAGCAGCGCGCAGACCCGGTCGCCGACCTGCCAGGTGCTGCCCGCGCCCACCTCGCTGACCACACCCGCACACTCGAGCCCCAGCGCCGGGCTGGCGCCGGGTGGCGGCGGGTAGAGCCCGGCCTTCTGCAACAGGTCGGCGCGGTTGAGTCCGGCGGCCGCCACGCGGATGCGGATTTCGCCCTGACCGCAGGACGGGGCGGCGATTTCCGACCACTCGACACGACCTTCGATACCTTGCAATGCGTTCACGCTGCCTCCATAGTGGGGTTGTCACGGCCCGATCACCCAGAGTCGGGCTTTTTGCATTGCGCCAAGGGAACCCGGCGCCGGCTAATAAGGCCTAATATGCGTCATTACTCCGCGATCAGTCGAATCAGCATGAAGCGTTTTCTGCCCCGTACCGCCCTGTTGCTCCTCCTCGGCGCCAGTTCGCTGCCGCTGTTCGCCTCGACCGCCGTCTCCGTCGGCAGCGCCCAGAATTCCTGGGACAGCCTGCAGCCGGACCGCGAGCAGGTCATCGCCAGCCTCAACGTCGTGGAACTGCTCAAGCGGCACCACTACAACAAGCCGCCGCTGAACGATGAACGCTCGGCCAAGATCTACGACAGCTACCTGAAGATGCTCGATCCGGCGCGGATGTACTTCACCGCCGGCGACATCGCCGAGTTCGATCGCTGGCGCAACAGGTTCGACGACTTCCTCAAGAGCGGCGACCTCGATCCCGGCTTCGTCATCTACAAGCGCCACCTCGACCGCCTGAAAGGTCGGCTCGACTATGCCCTGGCGATGCTCGACAAGGGCGTCGACAAGATCGACTTCAGCGTCGACGAGAGCCTGCTGATCGACCGCGAAAAGGCCCCCTGGGCGAAGGACACCGCAGAGCTCGACGACCTCTGGCGCAAGAAGGTGAAGGACGAGGTCCTGCGCCTGAAGATCACCGGCAAGGACGACAAGGCGATCCAGGAACAGCTCACCAAGCGCTACAAGAACCAGCTGTCGCGCCTCAAGCAGACCCGCAGCGAAGACATCTTCCAGGCCTACATCAACGCCTTCGCCCAGTCCTACGATCCGCACACCCAGTACCTGTCGCCGGACAACGCGGAAAACTTCGACATCAACATGAGCCTCTCGCTGGAAGGCATCGGCGCGGTGCTGCAGAGCGACAACGACTACGTCAAGGTCGTACGCCTGGTGCCGGCCGGCCCGGCGGCGAAGAGCAAGCAGATCGCCACCTCCGACAAGATCATCGGCGTCGCCCAGGGCAAGGGCGAAATGGTCGACGTGGTCGGCTGGCGCCTGGATGAAGTGGTCAAGCTGATCCGTGGGCCGAAAGGTTCCCAGGTACGCCTGGAAGTGATTCCGGCGAGCAACGCGCCGAACGACCAGACCAGCAAGATCGTCGCCATCACCCGCGAGGCGGTGAAGCTGGAGGACCAGGCGGCGAAGAAATCCATCATCAAGGTCGACCACGAAGGCCGCAGCTACAAGCTCGGCGTGATCGACCTGCCGGCCTTCTACCTGGACTTCAAGGCCTACCGCGCCGGCGACCCGAACTACAAGAGCACCACCCGCGACGTGAAGAAGCTGGTCGCCGAATTGCAGAAGGACAAGGTCGACGGCATCGTCCTCGACCTGCGCAACAACGGCGGCGGCTCCCTGCAGGAGGCCACCGAGCTGACCGGCCTGTTCATCGACCAGGGCCCGACCGTACTGGTGCGCAACAGCGACGGCCGCGTCGACGTGCTCAACGACGACGAAGGCAAGGCCTTCTATACCGGCCCGCTGGCGGTACTGGTCAACCGTCTCTCGGCCTCCGCCTCGGAGATCTTCGCCGGCGCCATGCAGGACTACCACCGCGCGCTGATCCTCGGTGGACAGACCTTCGGCAAGGGCACCGTGCAGACCATCCAGCCGCTCAACCACGGCGAACTGAAGCTGACCCTGGCGAAGTTCTACCGAGTCTCCGGTCAGAGCACCCAGCACCAGGGCGTGATCCCGGACATCAGCTACCCGTCCATCGTCGACGACAAGGAAATCGGCGAAAGCGCCCTGCCCGACTCGATGCCCTGGGACACCATCCGCCCGGTGGTGAAGGACGAGGCCAACCCGTTCAAGCCGTTCCTCGCGCAACTCAAGGCCCAGCACGACGCGCGCACCGAGAACAACGCCGACTTCGTCTACGCCCGCGAGCGCCTGGCGCTGGCCCAGGAGCTGATGAAGGAGAAGACCGTCAGCCTGAACGAGGCCAAGCGCCGCGCCCAGCAGACCAGCATCGAGAACCGCCAGTTGGCCATGGAGAACGCCCTGCGCAAGTCCAAGGGCCAGGAGCCGCTGAAGGAACTCAAGCGCGAGGACGAGAACGCCCTGCCGGAAGAGGACGACAAGACCAAGCCGCAGGACGACGCCTACCTCACCGAGTCCGGGCACATCCTGCTGGACTACCTGAACCTCAACTCGGCGGTGGCCAAGCACTGAGTTCAGCGGGAGCGTCATAAAACAGTCATGGGACTGTCGTGAAATACGGGGCCGGTTGCACAACCGGCCCTTTTTCATTGCGACGAGAGCGTTCCATGACCGTCACCGAGCAGTTGAGCGCCCTGGACAGCATCCTGGCCCACGGCGACCTGCACTGCCTGTTCCAGCCCATCCTCTCGCTTTCCGAACGGCGCCTGGTCGGCTACGAAGCGCTGACCCGCGGTCCGTCCAACAGCCCGCTGCACTCGCCCCTGGCGTTGTTCGCCGTGGCCCGCCAATGCGGACGGCTGAGCGAACTGGAACTACTCTGCCGACAACGCGCCTTCAGCCGCTTCCGCGACATCCAGGGCGACGCCATGCTGTTCCTCAACGTCTCCCCGGAGTCCCTCCTCGAAGCCGGCCATCCGCCCGGCCGCACCCTGCAATTGCTGCAACAGCTGGGGATCTCGCCGAACCGGGTGGTGATCGAACTGACCGAACAGACCCCCATCGACGACTTCGACCTGCTCGACACCGCGCTGCACCACTATCGCGCCATGGGCTTCTCCATCGCCCTCGACGACCTCGGCGCTGGCTACTCCAGCCTGCGCCTGTGGTCGGAACTGCGTCCGGACTACGTGAAGATCGACCGCCACTTCGTCGACGGCATCCACCTGGACACCGTGAAACGCGAGTTCGTCGGCTCCATCCTGAAGATGGCGCGGGCCTCTCGCGCCCAGGTCATCGCCGAAGGCATCGAACTGCCCGAGGAACTGGCGGTGCTTAGCGAGATGGGGGTCGACCTGGTGCAAGGCTATCTGTTCGGCCGCCCGCAGGAACACCCGGCGAGCGACGTACAACAGATGCTGCCCAGCGCTGACGCCCCCAGCCAGTCTTCCAGCGACGAGCACGGCGACCTGCGTGCGCTGCTGCTGGAACAGCGCGCGGTCGACGTTCGCACCTCGACCCAGGAAGTGGTGGAAATCTTCCGCCGCCAGGCCAACCTGAACTCCCTGGCGATCCTCGACGAAGAAGGGCGTCCCATCGGCATCGTCCATCGCCACGCGCTCACCGACGCCTTGCTCCGGCCCTTCGCCTGCGACCTGTTCCTGCGCAAGCCGATCAGCCGCCTGATGAGCGACGATTTTCTCGCCGTGGAACTCGGCCAGACCCTGCAGCAGGTCAGCCGCCTGCTGACCAGCCGCGCACGCCAGCGTATCGAGGAAGATTTCATCGTCACCCGCGGCGGGCACTATGCGGGCATGGGCCGGGTGATCGACGTGCTCAGGCTGATCACCGAGGAAAAGCTCCAGCAGGCGCGGCACGCCAATCCGCTCACCTTGCTTCCCGGCAACGTGCCGATCCAGCAATGCCTCGAACGCCTGCTGCAGCAAAGGCGCGAGGCGGTGATCTGCTACATCGACGTCGACAGCTTCAAACCCTTCAACGATCTCTACGGCTACGCCCGCGGCGACGAGGTCCTGCTGTGCCTGGCACAGTGCCTGAGCGAACGGATCGACCCGGGCAGCGACTTCGTCGGCCACATAGGCGGCGACGACTTCATGCTGGTGCTCGGCCCCGAGGACTGGCGCACACGGATCGACCGGTTGCTGGAAACCTTCCAGAGCCAATGCCGGCGCTTCTACAGCCGCGAGCACCTGGAAGCCGGCTGTTTCGTTGCACACAATCGCCATGGCCAGCGCGAGGAGTACCCGCTGCTGTCATTGTCCGTCGGCGTGGTGCATCTACCGGCCGAAGCCTGCCAGGGAATGGATGCCGCGCACCTGGCGACGCTGGCCTCCGAGGCCAAGCGCCAGGCGAAGGCGCTGCCAGGCTACAGCCTGCACCTGATCGAGGCCGCCTGAACCGTTCGTTCAGCTATAGACCGAGCGCGGACGCCCGTTGCGCATAGTGCTCGGCGCGCTCGCTGTCCGGCGCCAGGCCCGGGCCTCCATCGCGGTAGAGTTCCGCCAGCTTGCGCGCCGCCAGCGGGTGGCCCGCCTCTGCCGCTTGCGCCCAGTGGCGGCTGGCTGCCAGCGCGTCGGGCGCTTGCCGGCTGTCGCCCTTGAGCGCCTGCACGCCGAGCTGGTAGGCCGCTTTCCCATCGCCCGCGCTGGCAGCCAGGCGCAGCAGGCGCAGGCCCTCCTCGCGCGCGCCGAAGCCCTGTCCACGGAACAGCAGCAGGTGACCGTAGAACGCCTGGGCGTCGCGGTGTCCGAGGTTGGCCATGCGCGAGAACTGCCCCTGCATCCACTGCCAGGCTCGCGGCTGCTTGACCAGCCAGGGCCAGCCCAGCAACTGCCGGGCCACGCCGTAACCGAGGCGGGCGCGCAGGCGCCAGATCCATTCAGAGTTCATCGGGATACTCGAATTCGAAGACACGGACCACTTCCGCCGCATGCCAGCCAGCCGCGGCCGGGCCGTCCGGCGGACCGGAAAAACGCCCGAGGCGCTCCACGCACTCGAAGAAACCGGTGCGCGGCAAGCGGCTTGCGCCCTGGCTGATGACCAGCGAACTGCGCAACGGACGCCCCGAGCGCGCATCCAGCGATGCCAGGTGCTCGAGAGCCGCTGTGAGGGTGGTCATCGCCGGCGTCGGCAGTTGCAGGCGCTCGATCAGCGCCCGGTAGGTGAGCAGATGACGCTGGCGACGCGCATCCTCGATTTCCAGCAGCAGGCTATCCCAGTGTTTACGGCTGATCAGCACACTCAAGGTCAGGCCCCCGTCGCTTTGCCCAGCACACGCTCCAGGGCGAACAGGATGGCCTCGCTGGCCTCGCGTTCGCCGCGTTCGATCATCGCCATGTAGGAAGGACTGATACCGACCTCCCGGGCCACCTGTTCCAGGCTCAGGCCGCGCGCCTCGCGGCGCTCCAGCAGGCTCGCGGATGGCACCGCCGGCGCGGTCGTCTCCACCGCGACACTGGCGGCCGGGCGACCGGCGGCGGCCAGCAACGCCTGGTATTCGGCCCAGGGCAACACCGCGTATTCCGCCTCGCCGTCTCGCGTGATCACTTGGACATTCATGTCGGTCTCCTTGCAAGCCGCCATCTTATCAGGCACCGCGCCGCTGCGGACTGGCTATACTGCTGCCCTGGTCACACAGTCTGCCTGGTGGAGGAGCCCACGGGTGCGCCGGAGAAGTCTTGGTTTGTGCATCCTGCTGGGAGTCGGACAGGCCTTCGCCGGCGAGCTGCGCTGGGGCTTCAGCCCCGCCGACGGCATGCCCTACGTGGACATCGTCGATCACCAGCTGCAAGGCGGCTTCACCCGCCAGTTGGGGGAGCGGGTCGCGCAGCGGCTGGGATTGTCGCTGCGTTTCGTGGAAACGCCGAACCGAAGGATCGACGGCTTCATGGCCAGCGGACATATTCACGTGATCTGCAACTCCAACCCCGGATGGGATAGCAAACCCGAACGCTACCATTGGTCTCCTGCCCTCTTCGAAGAGCAGGACGTCCTCCTGCAGCGCGACGACCGTCCGGCGATCCGCGACTTCGCCGAGCTGCGCGGCAAGACCCTGGGTACAAGTCTAGGCTATGTCTACGCGGACGATCTCATGCAGGCCTTCGCTGCCGGGGAAATTCGCCGCGAAGATACCCGCGACCTGGCCAGTCGCGTGCAGATGCTCAAGCGTTCGCGCCTGGACGCCGCGGTGGACATGCGCCGCCCGCTGCTCTACCTGACGCGCCAGCATCCCGAGCTGGGCCTGAGCGTCAGTCCGCTGGTACTGCAGAGCTATCGGATGCACTGCATCTATGGCGGCCAACTGCCGGTCCCCGTCGAAAGTATGGACCGGGTGCTCGACGAGATGGTCAGGGACGGCAGCATCGGGCGCCTGCTGGAAAACAGCCTGCAAGCGCCTCAGGAACCCTGAACGCGCTCCGCCCTGGGAGCCGGCAGCTCTCGCAGCGCCTGTTGCGTCTCGACGCCCTGGGCGTCGCGCCAGACCTTGAAGGCATCCAGCTCGGCCTGCCAGCGACGCACTACCCAGGCCAGGACGGCGAGATCGTCGAGCAGGCCGACACCGAAGATGAAGTCGGGAACGATATCCACCGGCGAAAGGAAATAGGCCAGCGCCGCGATCACCGAGAGCAACGCCTGGCGGCTGAGTCCGCGGTATTCGCCGCGAACCCAGGCCACCAGCAGTTCCTGCAGCAGGCGCAGGTCGCTCTTCACCAGCTTCAGGCGCGAGCGCTTGCGTGCTACCGCAATCAACAAGGCGGGCACCCGGCCACGGGCCAGGAAACGTTCCGCGATCCCCAGGTAACGACTGAATCCTCGTGGTGCATCCATCCTTCCACCTCGCTCAAGCGCTTGCCGCCGAGGCTCTCCGGGTTATCCACGCATACTGTGGATAACCTTGTGAACAGCCCCCCCTTCCGTCGGCGAGAAGCCCGTCGCTACAGGCTTTCCGACAGATCGGACACTTTTTAGACAATGCTCTAAAAGCATTGAAAATCAAGGGTTTGACCTAGCGCAACGGACAACCCGAGGTCAATACCGTAGGTCGGGTCGACGTGCGACAAATGTGTGCATAAGGGTAACACCGGCCGTGCCCTCGACCTGTTTTCAGACCCTCGCGGCAGCGCCTGGGTTCAGCCGAATCCGCAAATGAAAACGCCCCGTCATGGACGGGGCGTTTCATGCATCGCGGCGGAAAAATTACTTCTTCGCGTCCGCCTTGGCTTCGGGCTGCGCTGCGGCACCGGCCTCGGGCTCCGCGTCCGGCTTGGACGGATCCTTGATGCCTAGCAGTTCCATGTCGAAGACCAGTACCGAGTTGGCCGGGATCGCCGGGCTCGGGCTCTGCGCGCCGTAGGCCAGCTCGCTGGGGATGTACAGCTTGATCTTCTCGCCGACGTGCATCAGTTGCAGGGCTTCGACCCAACCCGGGATCACGCCGCTGACCGGCAGGTCGATCGGGCTGCCGCGCTCGATGGAGCTGTCGAAGACGGTGCCATCGGTCAGGCGGCCTTCGTAGTGGACGGTCACCACGTCGGTGGCCTTCGGTTGCGGGCCATCGGCCTTCTTCACGATTTCGTACTGGAGGCCGGAAGCGGTGGTGGTCACGCCGTCGCGCTTGCCGTTTTCCTCGAGGAATTTCTTGCCGGCCTTGGCGTTTTCGTCGCCGATGGCGGCCATCCGCTCCTCAGCACGTTTCTGCAGGAAGGCGAAGGCTTCGGTCAGCTCTTCATCGGTGAGCTGCTGCTTCTTCTTGCCGAGGGCGTCTTCGATGCCCTTGGCGACGGCTTTCGAATCCAGGTCGTCCATGCCTTCCTGGGACAGGCTCTTGCCCATGTTCAGGCCGATACCATAGGAAGCTTTCTGCGCCGGGGTCTTCAACTCAACGTTGGTCTGCGAATCGCAGCCGGAGAGAACCAGACCGACCAGTGCGATCGCTGCTGCCAACCGATGTTGTTTCATGCTGAGTCCTTTAATCTGTTCGCCGCTCGGGCATATTCGATGAAGCCGCGAGCTTAGCAGGCTGTCGCGACCAGTGGCTATGGGCAATAGGAACAGGTGCGCGCGGATAAGTTCAAGGCCGAACTTTCCGAAAAATGAAGGAGATAGCAGAACGAACGCGCGGAACGAGGACAGAAGAACAGCGGAAAGGAAGCGTCGAAAAACGTCGAATTATGAAGCGGGAAGGAAGCGCAAGAGATACAGCGAAGGAAGGAAATGGCGCAGCGGACGGGACTCGAACCCGCGACCCCCGGCGTGACAGGCCGGTATTCTAACC
>NZ_JBQENS010000011.1:74916-163003 GCF_052044465.1 Pseudomonas sp. 22490
AAGGCAGATGCTCTCCCAGCTGAGCTAATCACCCTTCACTCTCGAAGTGGGGCGCATTCTACGGAGCGATTCGGCCCCTGGCAAGCCCCTCGATGAAAAAAATTTTCTGCCGTTCCAAGGAGTTAGCGACGGACCGGGGTTGGCCTGAGCCGCCAGCGGCGGAATAATGGGTCCTTTGTGCCCGGAGAGAACGACCCCATGTGGTTCCGCAATCTGCTCGTCTACCGCCTCACCCAGGATCTGCAACTGGATGCCGATTCCCTCGAGAAAGCCCTCGGCGAAAAACCCGCCCGCCCCTGCGCCAGCCAGGAGCTGACCACCTACGGCTTCACCGCGCCGTTCGGCAAAGGCCCGGACGCACCGCTGGTACACGTCAGCCAGGACTTCTTCCTGATCTCGGCACGCAAGGAAGAGCGCATCCTGCCGGGCAGCGTCGTGCGTGACGCACTGAAGGAAAAGGTCGACGAGATCGAAGCCCAGCAGATGCGCAAGGTCTACAAGAAGGAACGCGACCAGTTGAAGGACGAGATCGTCCAGACCCTGCTGCCGCGCGCCTTCATCCGCCGCTCCAGCACCTTCGCCGCGATCGCGCCAAGCCTCGGCCTGATCCTGGTCGACTCGGCCAGCGCGAAGAAGGCCGAAGACCTGCTCTCGACGCTGCGCGAAGCGCTCGGCTCCCTGCCGGTACGCCCGCTGAGCGTGAAGGTCGCGCCGACCGCGACCCTCACCGACTGGGTCAAGACCCAGGAAGCCGCCGGCGACTTCCACGTGCTCGACGAATGCGAGCTGCGCGACACCCACGAGGATGGCGGCGTGGTCCGCTGCAAGCGCCAGGACCTGACCAGCGAGGAAATCCAGCTGCATCTCACCGCCGGCAAGCTGGTCACCCAGTTGTCCCTGGCCTGGTCGGACAAGCTGTCCTTCGTCCTCGACGACAAGCTGGCGGTCAAGCGCCTGCGCTTCGAAGACCTGCTGCAGGAGCAGGCGGAAAAGGACGGCGGCGAAGACGCCCTCGGCCAGCTCGATGCCAGCTTCACCCTGATGATGCTGACCTTCGCCGAATTCCTTCCGGCGCTCTTCGAGGCCCTCGGCGGCGAAGAAATCCCCCAGGGCGTCTGACGCCCCGCTCTCCCGGCGGCGCCCGCCGCTGGGAGAGTCGCGCCCGGCATGGCAGACTGGCGGCCGTCCAATAACAAGGAAAGCCCATGCGTGCCCTGACCGCCCTGAGCCGTTTCGTCAGCGCCAGCTTCCCGTTCTGGGTCCTGCTGTTCGCCATCCTCGCCTTCTTCCGGCCGGCCTGGTTCCTCCCGCTCACCGTCGCCATCGCGCCGCTGCTCGGCCTGGTGATGTTCGGCATGGGCCTGACGCTCAAGGGCGAAGACTTCCGCGAGGTCGCCCGGCACCCCATACGGGTGCTGATCGGCGTGCTGGCCCAGTTCGTCATCATGCCCGGCCTGGCCTGGCTGCTCTGCCGCCTGTTGCAGTTGCCGGCGGAGATCGCGGTGGGCGTGATCCTGGTCGGCTGCTGCCCCGGCGGCACCGCTTCCAACGTGATGACCTGGCTGTCCCGTGGCGATGTCGCCCTGTCGGTGGCGATCACCTCGGTGACCACCCTGCTCGCCCCGCTGGTCACGCCGGCGCTGGTCTGGCTGCTGGCTTCGGCTTGGCTGCCGGTGTCGTTCGCGGCGATGTTCCTGTCGATCCTCCAGGTGGTGCTGGTGCCCATCGCCCTCGGCCTGCTGGCACAGCGCCTGCTCGGCGAGCGCACCCGGCAGGTGGCGGAGGTGCTGCCGCTGGTCTCGGTATTCAGCATCGTGGTGATCATCGCCGCGGTGGTGGCCGCCAGCCAGGCGCGGATCGCCGAGTCCGGCCTGCTGATCATGGCCGTGGTGATGCTGCACAACGGCTTCGGCCTGTCGCTCGGCTATCTCACCGGCAAGCTGACCGGCATGCCGCTGGCACAGCGCAAGGCCCTGGCCATCGAAGTCGGCATGCAGAACTCGGGGCTCGGCGCGGCGCTGGCCAACGCCCATTTCTCGCCCCTGGCAGCGGTGCCCAGCGCGCTGTTCAGCGTCTGGCACAATCTCTCCGGTTCGCTGCTGGCCGCCCTGTTCCGGCGTACGCCGCGTTGAACTGGGTCCCGGTCGGGAAGCCTTGTCCCGACCGATGAACCATGCAAAATACCGCACGCAGTGAGGACGACCTCACCACCCGCCTCCGGCCGGTGATCGAATGGGGACGGCCCCGCCACCCGTTGCCCTGGAGATCGCCATGTCCTGGATCATCCTGTTTTTCGCCGGCCTGTTCGAAGTGGGCTGGGCCGTTGGTCTGAAATACACCGAGGGCTTCAGCAAGCCGCTTCCCACGGTCCTCACGGCGCTCGCCATGCTGGTCAGCCTGGGCCTGCTCGGCCTGGCCATGAAGCACCTGCCGCTGGGCACCGCCTATGCCGTCTGGACCGGGGTCGGCGCGGTCGGCACGGTAATCGCCGGGATCGTCCTGTTCGGCGAATCCATGGCATTGCTGCGCCTGGCCAGCGTCGCGCTGATCGTCTGCGGACTGGTCGGCCTCAAGCTGAGCCATTAGACATCCATCGAATATGCTCCGAGGGGTATCGCTTTCCGCAGTTTTATCGCGTACTCTGCGACCACTGTGCTTGCTTGGGTCACAGTGAATCGTGACCTGGTGTGGTAGATCTCGGTCCGCTCATCGCCTCGGCTCCTCGTACTCTTTGCAACTCAGTACCTACCGGCTCGGATATTTCCGTCGCCGCAATCAACTTTGTTTCAGGAGTTACACCATGTCGAATCGTCAGAACGGCACCGTAAAATGGTTCAACGACGCCAAAGGCTTCGGCTTCATCACCCCGGAAAGCGGTAACGACCTGTTCGTTCACTTCCGTTCCATCCAGGGCACCGGCTTCAAGAGCCTGCAGGAAGGCCAGAAGGTTTCCTTCGTGGTCGTCAACGGCCAGAAAGGCCTGCAAGCCGACGAAGTACAAGTTGTCTAACTTGTAGTTCGCCAAAAAAAGCCCCGGCATCGCCGGGGCTTTTTCGTTTCTGCGGATCGATCAGCGAGCTTCGCCGCGCAAGCTCGTCACCCGCGCCTGCAGGTCGAGGCGCTCCACCGCCTCCGGCGCCACCGATTCGCCGGCCACCAGGCTTACCCGCGACCACAGTCGGCGGAAGAAGCCCTTGTTCGGGTCGCGGCTGAAGAAGCTGCCCCACAGCCCCTGCAGCGCCATGGGGATCACCGGAACCGGGGTTTCCTCGATGATCCGCTCGATCCCGGCGCGGAACTCGTTCATCTCGCCGTCGGCGGTCAGCTTGCCTTCAGGGAAGATGCACACCAGCTCCCCGTCCCTCAGGTAGTCGGCGATGCGCTGGAAGGCGCGTTCGTAGATCCCTTCGTCCTCGTGGCGCGCCGCTATGGGCACCGCGCCGGCGGTGCGGAAGACGAAGTTGAGCACCGGCAGCGAGAAGATCCTGTAGTACATGACGAAGCGCACCGGCCGCCGGATCGAGCCGGCGATCAGCAGCGCGTCCACGTACGAGACGTGGTTGCACACCAGCACCGCCGCTCCCTCGTCCGGGATCGCCTCCAGGTTCACATGCCGGACCCGGTACATGGTGTGGCTGAGCAGCCAGACCAGGAAGCGCATGGTGAATTCCGGGACGATCTTGAAGATGTACACGTTCACCGCGACGTTCATCAGCGACAGGGCGAGGAACAGCTGCGGGATCGACAGCTTGGCGACGCTGAGGAAGAGGATCGAGACCAGCGCAGCGGCGACCATGAACAGGGCGTTGAGGATGTTGTTGGCGGCGATCACCCGGGCCCGCTTGTCCTCGTCGGTGCGCGCCTGGATCAGGGCGTACAGCGGTACGATATAGAAGCCGCCGAAAATGCCGATGAACAGGATGTCGGCCAGCACCGCCCAGGTCTCATGGTGGCGCAGCACCGCCAGCCAGTCGTAGGGCGCCTCGCCTGGGGGAATGCCGCCGGCGTGCCACCAGAGGAGGATGCCGAAGACGGTCAGGCCGATCGAGCCGAACGGCACCAGGCCGATCTCCACCTTGCGACCGGAAAGCTTCTCGCACAGCATCGAGCCCAGCGCGATGCCCACCGAGAACACAGTGAGGATCAGGGTCACCACGCTTTCGTCGCCGTGCAGCCATTCCTTGGCGAAGGTCGGGATCTGCGTCAGGTAGACCGCGCCGAGGAACCAGAACCAGGAGTTGCCCACCAGCGAGCGCGAGACCGCCGGGCGCTGGCCGAGCCCCAGGCGGAGGATGCTCCAGGACTGGGCGAAGATGTTCCAGTCGAGCTTCAACCCCGGCAGCGCCGCCGCCGCTCGCGGAATGCCGCGGCTGGCCAGGTAGCCGCAGGCGGCCACCAGCACCACCGCGGTGGCCACCGCCGCCGCGTAATGCGCATGGGACATCAGCACGCCGGCGCCGATGGTGCCGGCCAGGATCGCCAGGAAGGTGCCCATCTCCACCAGCGCGTTGCCGCCGACCAGTTCGTCCTCGTGCAGGTGCTGGGGCAGGATCGAATACTTCACCGGGCCAAATAGCGCCGAGTGGGTGCCCATGGCGAACAGCGCGACGAACATCAGCGGCAGGCTGCCGAAGACGAAGCCGGCAGCGCCGACCAGCATGATGCCTACCTCGGCCAGCTTCAGCGCGCGCATCAGCGCGTCCTTGTTGTACTTCTCGCCGAACTGTCCGCCCAGTGCCGAGAACAGGAAGAACGGCAGGATGAACAGCAGTGCGCAGAGGTTGACCAGCAGGCTGCGGTCGCCGCTGACGCTGAGGTGATAGAGGATGGCGAGGATCAGCGACTGCTTGAAGATGTTGTCGTTGAAGGCGCCGAGCAGCTGGGTGATGAAGAACGGCAGGAAACGCCGCTTGCCCAGCAGGGCGAATTGCGAATGTTGGGTCATCGTCCTTGTTACCTTGCGTGGCCGCCGAAAGGAAGCCCGTCATCGATTGGACTGCATGGACCGCGGATCAGGCCACAGCGTTCCGATGGAAATTCCGCGCCCATCATAGAACAGGCGTCCGCGTTACCGCAGGACGCCTGTCGTCGGACGATGCGCCAAGTCGCATCCGAATATTCAGAAACCGACGCTGGCCTGCATGAACAGCGTTCGCGGCTGACCCACGTAGATTCCCGAATTGTTGTCGCTGGAGCGGGTGAAATACTGCTTGTCGAACAGGTTCTTCACCCCGAGTCCGAGCTTCAGGTTCGACGCCTGCGGGCCGAAGTCGTAGCCGACGCGGGCATTCCAGGTCACGTAGCCGGGAATGTCGCCGTACTGGCCGTCGGCGCTGGGCTCGGTGATGTAGTTGTGGGTGAAGTTGCCCTGGCTGTCGGTGCTCAGCCCTGGCGCGCGCTGCATGGACTGGGCGAAGGCGTCGAGGTTGTAGGTCCAGCGGTCGACCTCGTAGCGCACCCCGGCGGTGGCCACCTGGCGCGAGTAGAGCGGCAGGTCGCGCCCCTTGAAGGAGGGAATGTCGCCTTCGTAGGTGGCGCGGGTATAGGTGAGGCTGCCGTAGACCGACAGGCCGACCAGGCGCGGATCGAGAGCGGCGAAGTCATAGTGGCCGGAAGTCTCGATGCCCTGGTGCTTGGTGGCGCCGAGGTTGGTCCAGCCGACGTCGTTGCTGACGTACTGCAGCTCGTCGTCGAAGTCGATGTAGAACAGCGTGATCTCGCCGCCCCAGCTGCCGTTGTCGTAGCGCGTGCCCAGTTCGTAGGTCTTGGCCTTCTCCGGCTCCAGGCCGGCGGCGGTATCGTTGCCGCTGCCGCCCTGGCCGAGCTGGAAGTACTGCAGGCTGCCGAACGATTCGGAGTAGTTGGCGAACAGCTTCCACTCGTCGCTCAAGTGATACATCAGGCTCAGCGCCGGCAGCGGTTCGTTGTAGTCCTTGCTGCGCTTCTTCTCCTGCACCGGCTTGCCGTTCAGGCCGAGCACCGGGCGGTCGCGCCAGTCGCTGTCGATCTTCTCGAAGCGGATGCCGGGAGTGATGGTCCAGTTGCCGACATCGATCTTGTCGTCGATGTAGAAGGCGCTGGCTTCGGTACCGCCGGTACGGTCCTGGTAGGTATGGCCGTCCGAGCCGGGACGCACGGTCGGCACATTGTCGACCAGGGCCAGCTGGCTGGCGCGCTCGTTCATCGCTTCCTTCAGGTAGCGGTAGCCGATGCCGACCTCCTGGGTGGTCGGGCCGGCGAAGAAGATCCGCGAGACCCGCGGCTCCACCGCGAACACATGGTAGTCGCGCGGGTACGAGGTGATGGTCCTGAGGTTGCGCGCGGCGATGCTGCTGCCGCGGAAACTGTCGCTGTAGTAGGTGAGCACCTCGAACTGGGTGAGGTCGTCGACCTGGCGGGTGTACTTCAGCGAGAAGTCCTTGCGCCGACCACGGAAATTGTCCCAGTCGCGTACCGACTGGAAGGGATCGTCGTCGTACTGCGCCTGGGTCAGGCCGCCCGGCATATCGGCGTAGGCGTCGTAGTAGTGGAAGTTGGCCGCCAACTGGTCGCTGTCGGTGAGCTGCCAATGGGTCTTGAGCAGCACGTCGTCGATATCGTTGTCGTTGTTGCCGTCGCGGTAGTCGGCGCCCTTCACCCCGGAATACAGCAGCGCCACGCCCAGGCCGTTGTCGGCGGTCCCGCCGAGGAACGCCTGGTTGAGCTTCTTCCAGCCGCCGTGGCCGGCATGCTCGATGGTGGTGCCGATTTCGCCGGAGAACTTCTCCGGAATCGCCCGGGTCACGAAGTTGATCACCCCGCCGACGTTCTGCGGGCCGTAGCGCACCGAGCCGGCGCCGCGCACGACGTCGATGCTCTCCAGGTTGCCGATGGACAGCGGCATCATCGACAGCTGCGGCTGGCCGTAGGGCGCCACCGCCGCCGGCACGCCGTCGATCATCACCGTCGAGCGCGGCGACAGGCGTGAAGTCAGGCCACGCACCCCGACGTTCAGGGAGATGTCGCTGCCGCCGGTACCGTTGTTGTCCTGCACTTGCACGCCGGGCACCTTGCGCAGCACGTCGCGGACGTTCTGCGCACCGCTCTCGAGCATTTCCCGACGACGCACCACGCTGCGCGCACCGGGATGGTTCTGCACCACCGCCTGGTCGGCTTCGCCCAGCCAGTCGCCGACCACGGTGACCGTGCCCAGCTCCTTGGCTTCCTCTTCGGCCTGCGCCGCCTGCATGGACACACCCAGCGCGATGGCGACGGCCAGGCGCGACAACGAACTCACGGACGACATCGAGGCTCCCCCAGGGACGCAGGAAAAAGTGGGGCGCAAAATTACGGCAAATCGTAAAGAACGTAAATACAAATGATTTGCAAATGTGAGCTTGACTTATTCGTAGATCGTCAAGGACGAGCGCGCGCAGGCCGAGCGGTATTCACCCGGTGCCACGCCGTAGGCCTGCTTGAACTGGCGACCGAGGTGGCTCTGGTCGGCGAAGCCCAGCTCCAGGGCCACCTCCAGCGGCGCCCGGCCGCTCTTGAGCAGTGCCCTGGCCTGCTCCAGGCGGCGCTGCCTGAGCCAGGCGTGGGGCGGCATGCCGGTGGCGCGACGGAAGACCCGGGCAAAATGGAACGGGGACAGATTGACCGCCGCCGCCAGTTCCTCCAGCGAAGGCGGATCGAGCAACCGCGCCGCCAGCAGTTCGCGGGCACGGGCCACCGCCAACGGCTCCTGCCCGGCCTTCGGCGCTTCTGGCAGGCGGGCGTGGCGACGGAACAGGGCGAGCACCGTCTCACGCCAGCGGGTCTGGGTTTCCAGGCTGCCGGCATGCTCGGCCAGCAGGCGGTGCAAGTGGACGAAGGCGCGTGCCAGGGGCTGGTCGTGGATCACGCTGTCGGCGAAGCGCGGCACACCGCCATGATGGATTTCCAGCTCGTCGAGAATCCCGTCGATCTGTTCCATTTCCGGGTAGTAGCCGCGATAGAGCCAACCGGCATCATGGGCCTTGGAGCCGGTGTGCACTTCGTCGGGGTTGATCAGCACCATGCTGCCCAGCGGGGCCAGGTGCTCGCCGCCACGATGGCGGAAGCGCTGCGCGCCCTGCTCGATGATGACCAGGGCGAAGCTGCTGTGCACGTGCGGCGCGAAGCGCTGCTCCACATAGCGCGCGTGCAGCAGTTCGACGCCGCCCAGTTCGGCGGCGCGCCAGAAATGCGTGTGTTCTCCGCTCGTCTCGTCCGGCACTGCCGTCTCCTCGTTCGCCCGTCCGGACGGGCCGCCCAGCATACCGCAGGAGCGACGGAACCGGCTTCAGCCGGTGAAGCTGGCTTCCAGCGCCGCCTTGACCTGCGGCCATTCGTGGTCGGTGATGCTGTAGACGAAGGTGTCGTCTAGCCGCCCGCCGGCCAGCCGCCGGTGGTTGCGCAGCACGCCCTCGCGCTGCGCGCCGAGCTTGTCGATGGCGCCCTGGGCGCGCAGGTTGCTCGCCGCCGTGCTGAGCTGCACGCGGACCATGCGCAGGTTGTCGAAGGCATGCTTGAGCATCAGGTACTTGATCATGCGGTTCAGGCCGCTGCCGTGCTGGGCCTGGTCGAGCCAGGTCCAGCCAATCTCGCAGGCCGGCAAGGCGGGAAGGAATTCGGCGAAGCGCGTGGTCCCGACCAGTTGCACGCCGAGGCGGACGGCGAGCGGCAACGCCCTGCCCTCGCGCTGCTCGGCGAGGCTCTGGCGGTACCAGTCCGGCCGCGTCGGTCCGTCCATGTACTGCAGCGCCTCGCGGTTGGCTTCGGCAAGGCTCACCAGCTCGGGAATGTCCGCTTCCACCAGCGGCTCGAGACGCAAGGCTCCGCGCTGCAGGGTGATCGGTAGCGGCTTGAACATGGGCGCCCTCCTCGACATCGACGCAAAACTCCGCTCCCATCAGAGCGTAGCGGCCGCGTTTAGTGCCGCAGCCGAAACCGGCTACGATGAACGGACAGCCGGCCGCCGGGGCCGTCCGCGCTCACGCAGCCCGGCACGCTACCAACTCCGCGCGTCCGGCTCAAGCATGCGTGCGACCTTGGTCGCAGGCGGCCTGACGCGCGGGCCGACAAGTGCGAAACTGGCGCGAAAGCAAGACCCCCGCCTCACGCCAGCTTCACGCGGGGACATCATCGGAGTTCGCATGTCGCTGTCCATCGGGCTGATCGCCGTGGTCGCCCTGGTCTACATGGCCATCCTGTTCGCCATCGCCTTCTATGGCGACCGTCGCCGCACCCCGCTCTCACCCCGCCTGCGTGCCTGGGTCTACAGCCTCTCCCTGGCAGTGTACTGCACCAGCTGGACCTTCTTCGGCGCGGTCGGCCAGGCCACCGACCAGCTCTGGTCGTTCCTGCCGATCTACCTCGGACCGGTGCTGCTGATGCTGTTCGCGCCCTGGGTGCTGCAGAAGATGATCATGATCAGCAAGCAGGAGAACATCACCTCCATCGCCGACTTCATCGCCGCCCGCTACGGCAAGTCGCAGGCGCTGGCGGTGGTGGTGGCGCTGATCTGCATGGTCGGCGTGCTGCCCTATATCGCCCTGCAACTGAAAGGCATCGTCCTCGGGGTGAACCTGCTGATCGGCTCCGGCGCCGACTCCACCGGTACCCGCGCCCAGGACACGGCGCTGATCGTGTCGCTGGTGCTGGCGCTGTTCACCATCGTCTTCGGTACCCGCAGCCTGGATGTCACCGAACACCACCGCGGCATGGTCCTGGCCATCGCCTTCGAGTCGCTGGTCAAGCTCACCGCCTTCCTCGCCGTGGGCATCTTCGTCACCTTCGGCCTCTACGACGGCTTCGCCGATCTCTTCTCCCAGGCCCGCGCCGCGCCGCAGTTGGCCGACTACTGGGAAGAGACCGTGCACTGGCCGGCGATGCTGCTGCAGACCGGCGTGGCGATGACCGCGATCATGTGCCTGCCGCGGCAATTCCACGTCACCGTGGTGGAGAACATCGAGCCGCGCGACCTCAACCTGGCGCGCTGGGTGTTCCCCATCTACCTGGTGCTGGCCGCGTTGTTCGTGGTGCCGATCGCCCTCGCCGGCCAGTTGCACCTGCCCGCCGGGGTAATGCCGGACTCCTTCGTCATCAGCCTGCCGCTGGCCGAGGCGCACCCGGCGCTGGCCCTGCTGGCATTCATTGGCGGCGCCTCGGCCGCCACCGGAATGGTCATCGTCGCCAGCGTCGCGCTGTCGACCATGGTCTCCAACGACATGCTCCTGCCGTGGCTGCTGCGACGCCGGGAAAAGGACACCGAACGGCCCTTCGAGGCCTTCCGTCACTGGCTGCTGACCGTACGCCGGGTGAGCATCGCGGTGATCCTGCTGCTCGCCTACGTGGCCTACCGCCTGCTCGGCTCCAGCGCCAGCCTGGCGACCATCGGCCAGATCGCCTTCGCCGCCATCGCCCAGCTCGGCCCGGCGATGATCGGCGCGCTGTACTGGAAACAGGCCAACCGCCGCGGGGTCTTCGCCGGCCTCGCCGCCGGCTCGCTGCTGTGGGCCTATACGCTGGTCCTGCCGGTGGTGGCCAAGGGCCTCGGCTGGCCGCTGGAGCGCATCCCCGGCCTGACCTGGCTGGCAAGCAATCCCTTCGGCCTGCCGATCGAGCCGCTGACCCAGGGCGTGCTGATCTCGCTGGTCGGCAACTTCGCCCTGTTCGGCCTGGTCTCGGTGCTCTCGCGCACCCGCGTGTCCGAGCACTGGCAGGCCAGCCGCTTCATCGGCCAGGAGATCTCCCAGCGGCAGAACTCGCGCTTCATGCTCGCGGTGCAGGTGGAAGACCTGCTGATGCTCGCCGCGCGTTTCGTCGGCGAGGAACGCGCGCGGCAAAGCTTCATCCGCTTCGCCTACCGCCAGGGCAAGGGCTTCACCCCGAACCAGACCGCCAACAACGAGTGGATCGCGCACACCGAGCGCCTGCTCGCCGGGGTCCTCGGCGCGTCCTCGGCGCGGGCGGTGGTGAAGGCCGCCATCGAAGGGCGCGAGATGCAGGTGGAGGACGTGGTGCGGATCGCCGACGAAGCCTCCGAGGTGCTGCAATTCAACCGCGCCCTGCTGCAGGGCGCGATCGAGAACATCACCCAGGGCATCAGCGTGGTCGACCAGTCGCTGCGCCTGGTGGCCTGGAACCACCGCTACCTGGAGCTGTTCGAGTACCCGGACGGGCTGATCTACGTCGGCCGGCCGATCGCCGACATCATCCGCTACAACGCCGATCGCGGCCTGTGCGGGCCCGGCGATCCGGACATGCACGTGGCCAAGCGCCTGTACTGGATGCGCCAGGGCACTCCGCACACCTCCGAGCGGCTGTTCCCCAACGGCCGGGTCATCGAGCTGATCGGCAACCCGATGCCCGGCGGCGGCTTCGTCATGAGCTTCACCGATATCACCGCCTACCGCGAGGCCGAACAGGGCCTCAAGGGCGCCAACGAGTCGCTGGAACAGCGGGTCCAGGAGCGTACCCAGGAACTCTCGCAGTTGAACCAGGAACTCAGCGAGGCGAAGAGCAACGCCGAGGCCGCCAACCAGTCGAAGACCCGCTTCCTCGCCGCCGTCAGCCACGACCTGATGCAGCCGCTGAACGCCGCGCGGCTGTTCTCCGCCGCCCTCGCCCACCAGGACGCGCTGCCCGGCGAGGTCCGCGACCTGGTGCAGCACCTCGACTCGTCGCTGCGTTCCGCCGAGGACCTGATCACCGACCTGCTGGACATCTCGCGCCTGGAAAGCGGCCGGGTCAGCGCCGAACGCAACCCGTTCCCGCTGAACAACCTCTACGATGCCCTCGGCGTCGAGTTCAAGGCGCTGGCCCAGGAACAGGGCCTGCATTTCCGCCTGCGCGGCAGTCAGCTGCGGGTGGACAGCGACATCAAGCTGCTGCGGCGCATCCTGCAGAACTTCCTGACCAACGCTTTCCGCTACGCCAAGGGCCACGTGCTGCTCGGCGTGCGCCGCGAGGACGGCTACCTGCGCCTGGAGGTCTGGGACCAGGGGCCGGGCATCCCACCGGACAAGCAGAAAGTCATCTTCGAAGAGTTCAAGCGCCTGGACAGCCACCAGACCCGCGCGGAGAAAGGCCTCGGTCTCGGCCTGGCGATCGCCGACCGGCTCTGCAAGGTCCTCGGCCATCCGCTGGAAGTACGTTCCTGGCCGGGCAAGGGCAGCGTCTTCAGCGTCCGCGTACCGCTGGCGCGGCAGGCGCCGCCGGCCCTGGCCAACGGCCACAAGGCCGAACCGGCGCAGGCGTTGAACGGCGCCCAGGTGCTCTGCGTGGACAACGAGGACAGCATCCTCGCCGGCATGAACAGCCTGCTCAGCCGCTGGGGCTGCCAGGTCTGGACCGCGCGCAGCCGCGAGGAATGCGCCACGCTGCTGGACAGCGAGATGCGCCCGCAACTGGCGTTGATCGACTATCACCTGGACGACGGCGAGACCGGTACGCAATTGATGGCCTGGCTGCGCACGCGCCTGGGCGAGCCGGTGCCGGGCGTGGTGATCAGCGCCGACGCGCGGCCGGAACTGGTGGCGGAGATCCACGCCGCCGGCCTCGACTACCTGTCCAAGCCGGTCAAGCCGGCCGCGTTGCGGGCCCTGCTCAGCCGCCATCTGAGCCTGCGCTGAGCGGGCCTCAGTGACGGCGGATCAGCAGCGCACGGATCTGCTGCGCGGTCTCGCCGTCGACTTCCGCTAGCATCCGCACCTTGCCGGCTACCAGCGCCGCCAGCGGCGCTCCGTCTCGATAGAGCAGGCGGTTGCCGGTCACCGCCGGCACCCGTTCGCCGGGTAGCAGGCCGCCGACCAGGTTCAACGGATCGACCGCCGACACCACCAGCATCGCCCCGTCCGGCGGTCGCTTGCGCACCTCGCGCAACAGGCCGACCGCTTCCGCCAAGGCGAACTGCTCGCCGGCCAGGCCGGCGATGAAGCGCCCGCCGCGAATCTCGCCGCGCGCTTCCAGGCGATGGTAGACGCGCAGCAACTCGCGCCACGGCGGCAGCCAGTCGGCTTCGCGCTCCAGCAGGCGCCAGGCGACCACCCCATAGCGCCGCAGCAAGGTCCGGGCGACATGTTCGAGAACCTCCGCCGGCAAACGCTGCCCCGCCTCTTCCGCCTTCGCCCGGCGCAGCGGCGCCCAGCGCCCGGCGTCCTGCATGCCGCCCGGCAGGCCGCGCGAGCGGCGCTCCTGGCGGCTGCGCTTGTCCGCCGGCATCAGCAGGGTGCGCAGCCCGGCGAAGCTGTCGGCGTTGACCCGGCCGACCGAGACCAGCTCGCCGAGGGCGTTCTCCAGCTCGCTGCGCAGCAGGTGGGCATCCTGGCTCAGTTCGTCGAAGAACGATGCACCCTGCTCGCGCAGCACCTCCAGTACCCTGGCCGCGCGCGGCGACAGTTCCGGCTCCGGCGCGTCGCGCTGCAGGACGCTCCAGAGCCCCAGCTCGCGGCGCGGCAGGAGCACGATCGGCGCGCTGCGCAGCGGACCGCCGGCGGCCTTGCTGCGTCCGGCCAGGCGCGCCCAGACGATGCGTCCGGAACGGCACAGCTGGTCCAGCCAATGGCTGGCGTAGTCGGCCACCCGCGCTGCCAGCAGTTCGCTTTCCCAGGCGGCCGCCGCGGCCTGGAAACCTTCCAGTTGCTCGACCACCGTAGCCAGGGACTCCGCTCCCCGGCCACGGGTGCCCGGCGCCAGGCGCTGCCAGTCGAACAGGAAACGCATGAAATCGGCGCGCTCCACCGGCTCGATTTCCCGGCGCAGGCGCTTCACCGTATAGCGATGGATGCGCGCCAGCAGATGGCGTTCGCACCACTCCTCTTCCGTCGCGCCAGGACTGAAGCGGCCACGCAGCACATAGCCTTCGCGCTCCAGGGCGGCCAAGGCGTACTGCTGGTCGGCCAGGCCGATGCCCAGGTCGGCCGCCAACTGCCCGGCCGTGCGTGGCCCGAAGCCACCCAGGCGGGCGCGGGTCAGCTCCACGGTCGCCGCTTCCGCCGAGTCCGGCGGCGGATAGCCGCGAGGCGCCTGGAAAGCGTCGGGCACCTTCGCCGCGGGATGCACCAGGCGCATCGCCGGCAGGCGCTCCGCCGCCAGCCAGAGAGTGCTGCCTGCGCAGTCCAGGCGTCCGGCGCGGCGTTGCTCCGACAGTTGCGCAAGCCATTCCCCCCAGCCCGGATTGGCCTCGGCCTCGCCCGAGGTGAGGAAGCCCAGTCTGTTCAGCGCCTCATGCATCTCGTCGGCGTTGCGCGCTTCCGGCCAGGCCTCGCCACGCACCGCCTCGATCGCCTCAAGGTCCAGGGCGCCGAGGTCGTCGGCGGACTCGGGATCGCTCCAGCGGCGATTCTGTACCGCCTGGGTACGCCGCTCCTCCAGCGGCGCATCGTCGAGATAGGCGTAGGGACGCGCGGTGAGTATCTCCGCCGCCAACGCCGAAGGCGCCGGCAGGTCGCGCGCCAGCAAGTCCACCGCCCCGCTCTCCATGTCGCGCAGCAGGGCCAGCCAGCCCTCGCAATCCATCGCCTCGTGCAGGCAGTCGTCAAGGGTCTGCGCCACCAGCGGGTGATCGGGCACCTCGCGCTCGCCGACGATATTCTCCAGGCACGCCACCTGGTCGGGGAACACGCTGGCCAGCAGATCCTCGCTCTTCATCCGCAGCAGTTGCGGCGGCACCTTGCGACCGCCGGCATAGCGCGGCAAACCGAGCGAGGTGGTCAGGCTCCAGCGCCAGCGCACGCCGAACAGCGGCGCGTCGAGCACGGCCTGTACCAACAGGTGCTCGGCGCTCGCCGAATGCAGGTAGCGCCAGACCTCGTCGAGGGGAAAGCTGTGGCTGGTGGACAGCGAGAGGATGATCGCGTCCTCGGTGGCCGCCGCCTGCAGCTCGAAGTTGAAGCTGCGGCAGAAACGCTTGCGCAGCGCCAGGCCCCAGGCGCGGTTGAGGCGGCTGCCGTGGGGACTGTGGATGATCAGTTGCATGCCGCCGGATTCGTCGAAGAAGCGTTCCAGCACCAGCCGCCGGCTCCCGGGCAGGCCACCCAGGGCCTGGCGGGCGCGGGCCAGGTACTCGACGATCTGCCGCGCGGCGCCATCGTCCAGCCCGAGGGTGGCGCCGAGCCAGGCGATGGCTGGCTCCAGCCGCTGCCCTTCCGGCAATGCCTGGCCTTCGCCGAGCAGCTCGTCGAGGGTGTCGCGCAGGCGCGCCACGCTGGCCGACAGCTCGTCGCTGCGCCCCGGCGCCTCACCCAGCCAGAACGGAATGTTCGGCGGCTGGCCCTGGGCGTCCTCGACCCGTACCCGTCCCGGCTCGATGCGGATGATCCGGTACGAGGTGTTGCCCAGCTGGAACACGTCGCCGGCCAGGCTCTCCACCGCGAAGTCCTCGTTGACCGTCCCCACCAGCAGGCCCTGCGGCTCCAGCAGCACGCTGTAGTCGCCGGTATCGGGAATGGTCCCGCCCGAGGTCAGCGCGGTCAGCCGCGCACCACGGCGGCCACGGAGCAGGCCGTTGAGCGCATCGCGATGGAGATAGGCGCCGCGCACGCCGAGGCGTGAGTGGTAGCCCTCGGCAAGCATCCGCAGGACTTCGTCGAAGCGCTCGCGCTCCAGCCCGGCGTAGGGTTCGGCGCGGATCACCAGGCGATAGAGGTCGTCCTCGCGCCACTCCTGGCAGGCCACTTCGGCGACGATCTGCTGCGCCAGCACGTCCAGCGGCTGGCGTGGCAGCACCAGGCTGTCCAGCTCGCCACGGCGCACGCTGTCGAGCAGCGCCGCGCACTCCACCAGGTCGTCGCGGGAGGTCGGGAACAACCGGCCCTTGGGGGTGCCGCCGACGCTGTGCCCGGAACGCCCGACCCGTTGCAGGAAGGCGGCGATGGAGCGCGGCGACGACAACTGGCAGACCAACTCGACGTCGCCGATATCGATGCCCAGCTCCAGCGAGGCGGTCGCCACCAGTACCTTCAATTGCCCGGCCTTGAGGCGCTGCTCGGCATCCAGGCGCAGCTCCTTGGCCAGGCTGCCGTGGTGGGCCGCCACCTGGCGGCTGCCGAGGCGTTCGGCGAGGAAGCGGGTGACCCGCTCGGCCATGCGCCGGGTGTTGACGAACACCAGGGTGGTGCGGTGCTCGCCGGCCAGGTGCGCCAGGCGGTCGTAGACCAGCTCCCAGGTGTCGTTGGACATCACCGCTTCCAGCGCCACCGGCGGTACCTCGATGCCCAGGTCGCGGGGGCGCGTATAGCCGATGTCGACGATCCGGCAGGCCGGATCGCGCGGATTGCCGCTGGCACCGACGAGGAAGCGCGCGACCTTCTCGATCGGTTTCTGCGTGGCGGACAGCCCGATCCGCAGCAGCGGTCGCGGACACAGCGCCTGCAGGCGCTCCAGCGACAGCGCCAGGTGGCTGCCGCGCTTGCTGCCGGCCAGGGCATGGATCTCGTCGACGATCACGCTGCGCACCCCGGCAAGCATCTGCCGGCCCGACTCCGAGCCGAGCAGGATGTACAGCGATTCGGGCGTGGTGACCAGGATGTGCGGCGGGCGCTTGCGCATCGCTCCGCGTTCGACCTGCGGCGTATCGCCGGTGCGCACCGCGCTACGGATATCGACGTCGGGCAGGCCGAGACGCGCCAGTTCCTCGCGGATGCCAGCCAGCGGTTGCTCCAGGTTGATGCGGATGTCGTTGGACAGCGCTTTCAGCGGCGAGACATAGACCACCTGGGTGGCATCCGCCAACTCGCCGCCGGCGGCCAGCCCCTCCACCACCAAGGCATCGATGGCGGCGAGGAAGGCGGTCAGGGTCTTGCCCGAACCGGTGGGCGCGGCGACCAGGGTCGAAAGCCCCTCGCGGATCGCCGGCCAGGCCTCCACCTGCGCCGGCGTGGGCGCGGCGAAGTGGCGTTCGAACCACTGGCGGACGACGGGATGGAACTCCGCCAGGGGCCGCGGAGCCGGCTCGGCGCGGCGGGCGGAAGAGGATGAAATAGGCATCATGCTCCGCACTATGGTGGCGCCGCGGGCGACTCACAAGCCCCGCCGATCGCCCGTCGGGCGCAGTTTCAGAGCCCGGCGACGAAACGGTCGAAGCGCTCGGCGTGCAGCGCTTCGCTGCCGTTCTCCTCGAGCAGCCGGCGAGCCTCGGCGGCCTTCGGCGTCTCGCCGCCGATCAGGCCGAGCAGGCGCTCGCCGCGCGGCGTGAGGACGAAGTTCTCGCCATTGCCGCCCTGCTCTTCCGGATGCGGCTCGATGAAGCCGCCCTCCAGCAGGATCGCCTCGTAGTCGGCGGCCTTCTGCTTCAACGCATCCATGTCGCCGACCCGCTGCCCGGCCTGGGAGCGTTCCTCGGCCAGGCGTTCGGCATGGGCGCGCGGGGCGAAGTTCTCATGGGCGGACTGCCGGACCTCCAGCAGCAACCGTTCGACCAGATCCCAATCGTGAGTCATGGCATACCTCCTGCGGCATAAGCAACGAGGGTCCTTCGCACCCTCTCTATGCGTGCGACCCACAACCCGCCGCGAGGGTTCGAATCGGTCGCCGTCCGGCGTTGCGGCTGAACTTTGTCGGCTCGACCGGGCTCCACCGCTCAGGACCACCCCACAGGAGTACGCCATGAAACCGCTTTTCGCCCTCGCCAGCGCCTGCGCCTTGCTGGTCGCCACGCCGGTCTTCGCCTGTTCCGAAGCGGAGGCGGAAAAGATGGGCAAGGAAGTCGCCACCAAGGTCGCCTCGATCACCCAGAAGAACCCGCAACGGGCCAGGGAACTCAACGAGCAGTTGCGCCAGCGCCAGGAAGCCCGCTCGGAACAGAACCGGCCGAGCGATTGCGATGCCTACGCGCAGATGCTCAAGGAACTGGATCAGGAAAAAGGTGACGTACAGCGCAACACTTCGCAGTGATCCGCCGGTTCGGGGTGCGGCGGCCCGGGACGGCGGGGTCCGGCGCCCGTGACGGGCGCGCCACCCACCCCGCCTGAGTCACTGAGACAGGCGCGGGCCGAACAGCACGACGCTGGCACCGACCACGCACAAGGCCACGCCCAGCCAGTCGCTCCATAGCGGCCGCGAGCGCTCGACGAAAGCCAGCCAGAACAGCGACGCGGCGACGTAGATGCCGCCATAGGCGGCATAGGCGCGGCCGGCGTAGCTGGCCTCCACGCGGGTCAGCAGCAAGGCGAACAGGGTCAGGCTGAGCAGGCCGGGCAGCACCCACAGGGCGCTCTTGCCCAGCCGCAGCCAGAGATAGAAAGCGTAGCAGCCGGCGATCTCGCAGAACGCCGCGAGGACGAACCAGAGGTAGTTGATCACCGCCGCCCGCCCTCCCGCTCCCAGGCGCAGCGGACCTGCAGGTCGCTCTCCTGGGGGGTATGGAAGCCACGCTCGGACTCCCAGCGAAAGGTATGGCTGCCGTTCACTTCGGTCTCCAGGTGGACCACCGCGCTGGCCCAGTAGAGGCGCCTGAGCAACGCCTCGAACTGCTCGACCCACAGGCTCCACTCGTATTCGATGGCCTGGTAGCTGGCACCGAAGTGGATGATCTGGGTCTGGTAGAGCCCGGCCCCGGACTGCTCGCAGCGGCTGAACATCTCGCGTCCGAGGAACGGCCAGGCCTCGCCGCCCGGCAGGCTGTCCAGCACGCGGCGGTTGGCGGCACGACGCATGCGCCGCTCCATCGAATCGCCCGGCCAGTCGCGGATGCAGCCATAGACGATGGATTCAGACTCCACAGGGGTACTCCAGAACAGAACGGACTCGCAGAGGCAGCCTTCTAGCACAGGGCGCGAGGGCGGAAAAGCAAAAAGCCTCGCAAATGAGCGAGGCTTCTTGTGGGGTCCAACGTACTTCGGCAGGCAGGCCGGTGACTCAAGCTACTCGATCGCACCGCCTTGGGCAAGCACTATCTGCGCCGCACCGCAATGGTGCAAAGCCGCGCCCCTGCTGGCCTGCAGCCATTTCCACTCAGGCCTGGCGCTGACGCTTGGCCTGCATCTTGCCGGCCATCGCGGTCATCTCGTCATAGATCGCCTGGGGATTCTGCTGCTTGATCCTCCAGGCCATCCGCGCCTGCTCGTGGGGCAGGATCAGGAAACTGCCCTTGGCCACTTCGGCGTGGATGTAGTCGGCGATGTCGGCGGCGCTGATCGGCGAACTCTCCAGCAACTTGCCGACCTGGTGCTTCATCTCGGGGCTCGGGCCGCGGAAAGAGTCCAGCAGGTTGGTCTGGAAGAACGAAGGACAGACCACATGGACGCCGACCTCGACCAGCGCCAGCTCTACCAGCAGGCTTTCCGAAAGCGCCACCACCCCGGCCTTGGCCACGTTGTAGTTGCTCATCGCCGGGCCCTGCATCAACGCCGCCATCGAGGCGATGTTGACGATCTTGCCCTTGCTTCGCTCCAGCAACGGCAGGAAGGCCTTGCAGCCCTTGACCACGCCCATCAGGTTGATCGCGATCTGCCAGTCCCAGTCCTCCAGGGACAACTCGCCGAAGAAGCCGCCGGAGGCCACCCCGGCGTTGTTGACGATGACGTCGATGCCGCCGAACTTCTCCTCGCAGCTCTGCGCCAGCGCGGTCAGTTGACTGTAGTCGCGTACGTCGCAACGCTGGGTGAAGCCATCGCCACCCGCCTCGCGCACCAGTTTCAGGCTTTCCGCCAGGCCGGCCTCGTTGACGTCGGCCAGCGCCAGGCGCCAGCCGTCACGCGCCCAGCGCAGGGCGATTTCGCGCCCCAGCCCGGAGCCGGCACCGGTGATCATCATGCGGTTTTGCATAGGGGGTCCTGCCTTCCTGTTCGTGTGATGAAGGCCAGTGTAACCAAGGGTTTCAGCGCCCTCCGGCTAAATCAGGAAGCTGAATGCCTCGGGCAAACCCGGACATGCCGGGCCGCGCGAGGGGCTCAGGCGAGCAGCAGGACGCAGAGCTTGCCCAGGACCAGGGCGATGCCGCAGGAAACCAGCAGGTAGGAGGCGCCATCGAGACGCCGGCGGTACAACTGGGCGAAGGAACCCACGTGATGCTGCAGGACGAACATTCCCAGTGCCACCAGGATCGCCGGGATCAGGAAGACGAATTGCCAGAAGTGTTCGACCGCCAGCGTCGCTTCGCCGTCGTCCGCGAGCAGCAGGGCGCCCCCCAGCAACTGGCCCAGCAACAGCAGCCCCCCGACGCCAATACAGGCACGTCCCCAGCCGATCATCAGTCCCTCCCAGAGCGTTTCCGAGGGACCAGCATAGCCAGATGCCGCCATGCGATCTGTGCCCTGGGTCAAGCTGGGCGGCCCGCCCGGACATCCACCAGGCAATTTCATGACGCGGGTAACATCCTGCGGAAACGAGCCCCGCCCGCCGGACGGGGCCCGAGCGCCTCAGAACACGTACTGCAGGCGCATCACCAGGCCATCGCCGCTATCGTCGCCGTTGGCATTGCTGATCTTGTCGGTCTTCGCCTTGACGTAGTTGGCGGAAACCTTCACCACCTCGTTGGCGTACCAGTTGACGCCCAGGGTATGGGTCTTGCCCTTGGCGTCGCCGACCTCGCGGGTGGCGCTGTCGACGACGATGTTGTCATCCTCGACCTTGATCGAGTCGTAGCGGTAGAACAGCTCCCAGGCGCCGATTTCCTTGTTCTCCGGCTTGATGGTGTCGAACTTGGCGCCGTCCAGCTTGTAGAGGCGCGGCTCGCCGGTGAGGGTGTAGGCCAGTTGCGCGTAATAGCCGGAGGCCTTGAGATCCTCGCGGTCGCGCTCGGCCTTGACCGTGCGCCGCAGGTACTCGGCCTGGGCCGAGAAGGCACCCAGCGCCCAGGCGCCTTCCAGGCCCCAGACCGAGTCGTCCTTCCACAGCCCCTCGACTGCCGAACTGCCGCCGAACAGACCGCGGTTGCCATTGCTGCCGGCATCGTTGCCGCCATTGGTGGAGACGCCGCGCATGCCCATGCGCGGGCGGATCCGGGTATCCACCGCGCTGTCCTCCAGGTCGCGATAGGCGTATTGCAGGCCCAGGTGCACCACGTTGCCCGGCTCGTGCAGCGGCGCGAACACGCCGCGCAGGTTGTAGCGCTTGACGCTGTCGCCGTCGGTATCGTTGTTGTTCTCGCTGAACACGCTGCCCGAGAGGAAAGCCATGCCGCCCACCACCGAGCTGGCCTGGATACCGGTACCGACGTTGTCGTTGACCCAGTCGGCGATGTCGTAGGTGAGGTTGCGCTCCAGCGCGGTGACCCATTTGGAGCTGGTGGCCTTTTCCAGGCCGAAGTCGGTGTAGAAGCGGCCGAACTTCAGGTTGACCGGGTTGAAGCCGGTATAGGTGACCGAGGCTTCGTCGAAGTAGCCGGCGCTGTCGTTGCCGACGTTGCGCGACAGGTCGTAGTTGATCTGGTACTTCCAGTCCCGGTAGGCGGTGCCGCCGAACTCCAGGTAGGCGCGGCGGAAGTAGGCGGCATCGGCGGTATTGCCGTTGTTCGTGTAGTAGCCGTCGAAGCGGCCGTAGTCGGCCTGCAGGCGGCCGCCGAGCTTGAAGCTGAATTCCTTGTCGGTGGTGGCGACTTCGAGGCCGCCCTTGGTCTTGATCACGATGTCGGCACCGTCGGTGGTCACGGTCCCGGCCAGGCTCTGCGCGGAAATCGCCAGGCCCAGCAAACTCCAGGCAACACTGCTCCCCACCCCTTTGCACGAGTGTCTGCGAATCATCAGGTAAGTCCCCTGTTCGGATTTCGAATGGTCTTGAGCAGCGCGGAAACGGCCGGTTCTATCGCCGGCCGGCGCTGCTGGAGGGGGATCATCTGGATGGGTTGTGACAGCGAGACTGCAAAGCGCGAAAGCTTTTGTGACAGGCAGCCGGATAGCGCCTGGATGAGGCCGTCGGATAAGGGCGCAGGCCTAGAGGCATCAGGTCCGGGCGACAGATGTAACAGTTTGTTTCATATATTGCGGCAACCTTGCGAAGATTACATGACTGCAATGAAAACCAAGAGTTTCTGCCGATAACCGTCTGGCTTTCGGATATTCCTGCCAGTACCTGCGGGTAGACCTGTAGCGAAAGAAAGACCCGGTTGCAGGCTGCCAACATCGCCACAACCGGGTAAGGAAGCGATTAAAAAGACCTCGCCGGAGCGAGGCCGAAAACAGGAGCAGATCGTTGTCGCTTCTTAGAACACGTACTGCAAACGGGTCACGAAGCCGTCGCCGTCATCGTCGCCATTGTTGTTGGTGATCTTGTCGGTCTTCGCCTTGACGTAGGCCGCGCTGATCTTCACCGCATCGTTGACGTACCAGTTCACGCCCAGGTTGTGGGCCTTGGCCTTGGTGTCGCCGACTTCGCGAGTGGCGGTATCGGCGACCACGTTGTCGTCTTCCACCTTGATGTTGTCGTAGCGGTAGAACACTTCCCAGGCGCCGATTTCCTTGTTTTCCGGCTTGACGGAGTCGAACTTGGCACCTTCCAGCTTGTACTGGCGGGACTCGCCGGTCAGGGTGTAGGCCAGTTGCGCGTAGTAACCCTTGGCCTTGATGTCCTTGTAGGCGTTGTCATCGGCCTTCAGCTTGCGTGCCAGGTATTCGGCCTGGGCCGAGAACGGGCCCATTGCCCAGGCGCCTTCCAGGCCCCAGACGCTATCGTCCTTGTAGGAACCGGCCGGCGAGTTGGAGACACCGCCGAAGGTCGCGCGGTTGCCGTTGTCACCGGCGTCGTTGCCGCCGCTGGTGGCGATGCCGCGCATGCCCAGGCGCGGACGGATGCGCGAGTCGAAGGCGGTGTCGTCGAGGTCGCGGTAGGCATAGTTCACGCCGACATGCAGAACATTGCCGGCTTCGTGCATCGGCGCGAACACGCCGCGGAAGTTGAACTGCTTGACGCTGTCGCCGTCGCTGTCGTCGGCGTCCTTGGCGGATACGCCGGCGGACAGGTAGGCCATGTCGGCGAGGGTCGAGTTGACCTGGGCGCCCATGCCGTCCTGGTGGGTGTTGATCCAGTCGGCCAGTTCGTAGGCGGCGTTACGCTCGGGAGCGGTCACCCACTTGGAGCTGGTGGCCTTTTCCAGGCCGAAGTCGGGGTCGAAGCGACCGAACTTCAGGTTGACCGGGTTGAAGCCGGTGTAGGTGACCGAAGCTTCGTCGAAATAGCCGTTGTCGGAGCTGCCGGTGTTGTGCGACAGGTCGAAGTTGATCTGGTATTTCCAGTCCTTGTATGCGGTTCCGCCGAGTTCGATGAAGGCGCGGCGGAAGTAGGCGGCGTCGGCGGTGTTGCCATTCTTGGTATAGAAACCGTCGAAACGGCTGTAGTCGGCCTGCAGGCGACCGCCCAGCTTGAAGCTGAATTCCTTGTCGGTGGTGGCGACTTCGAGGCCGCCCTTGGTCTTGATCACGATATCGGCGCCGTCGGTGGTCACGGTGCCGGCGAACGCCTGGGCAGATACGGCCAGAGCCAGAGCGCTGGCAACGAAGCCGAGCGAGTGCTTACGGATCATCGAAGATTTCCCCTTAATGGTGTGTGCATTGGCAACACGCGAGTGCCTGGCTACAGCGCGCCCCTTGTTCCGCGCTGGCCGTAAGGCGGCCCCTTTGTGTTGGGGGGAATCTTGGCGATGGCAGATTGCAGCCAAATTGCATGGAGATAAATGTTTCATTACATAGGAACTTTTTATCTCCAATGCGAATAACGCGAAAAGCCCTCTACTACGGGCCTTTCTGGTTATTCGATATGGGTAGAAATCTCAGCGCAATTTTCGCGCAATCCAGAAGTCAGCAGAAAGCCACTTGCCGGCGCCGCCGAAGAACAGCGCGAGCAACATCACCAGGTAGGTCGCGGCGAACTCGATGCCGTTGTTGACGATGGCGAAGCTTCCGCTCGACGTCAGCCAGTCGTAGTTGCCGTATTCGCGCAGGATTTCCCGGGCCCGCGCCAGCTTCTCGCCAGCCTCCAGCACCTGGGCGTTGGCGAACGGCGCGGACGGATCGGCGATCGCCTGCCAGCCGTTCGGCCAGTGCACGGCGAAGATCGCTACCAGCATGGTCACCATCAGCGGCAGGCTGATCCAGCGCACGGCCAGGCCGCACAACAGCAACACGGCGCCACCGGCCTCGCTCAGCGCGGCGAGCCAGGCCAGCAGTTCGGGAAACGGCAGGCCGAGTCCCCAGTCGGGATTGCCGAACCACTCGATGGTGGCCGGCATGTCCGCCAGCTTCTGGCAGCCGGCCATCCAGAACACCGGCGCCAGGTACAGGCGTAGCGCCAGCGGGGCGAGGAAATCCGCTCGACGGGTGACGTCGAGGGCATGCTGTAAACGCAGGAAGACAGTCTTCATCATCACTCCAGAGCGCCCTCGCCCATGAGGATGCCCTGGGCGTGCCAGTCCTCCAGCAAGGCGAAGGCATTTTCGAAATACTCCACGTCGGCGCTCAGGCCGCAGCTTCCGGCCAACTCGCGCAACAACGGCAGCAGCGCCACCGGCGCCTCGCCCTCCTCGCTCAGGCGCTGCGCGAGGCGATAGGCGAATGGCGACAGGTGCAGGAAGCGCACCCGCTCCGCCGGATCGCGCCAGACCAGCAGGCAGGTCGGCTCGGCCGGCGGCTCCATCGGCCGATGGCTCGGCCCCAGGCGATGGACCGGCCAGCGATAGGCCAGCGGCCAGGCCAGTGGCGACCACGACCAGGCCTGCGGCAGCGTCTCGACAGGCGCCTCGGCCAGCGACAGGGCCAGCTCGACCCACTCGTAGTGAGCCAGCTCCAGCAGGAAGGGCGGATCGCCCTCCTCCGCGCGGTAGCCGTCCTGCAGCCAGCCGATGAACTCCTCGCCCAATTGGCTGAAGTACGGTGTGCGGCAGCGATGCTCGCGCATGAAGGCACGCACCAGGCGATGCCAGCGCGGCTCGTCGAACAACTGGCGCAGGACCGGGAAACCGCTGCTGATGAAACCGTCCAGGTTGTTGAAGAACAGTTCCTCGTAGATCGCCATGCGCTCCGTCGCGATGCCGGGCGGCAAGGCCTGCTGCGGATCGCGGATACGTGCGGCGAAACGCCGTTGCAAGGTCGTGTGGTTCATGTGCCGTACCCCAGGCTGCGCAGTTGCGCTTCACCGCTGCGCCGCTGCAGCTCGCGGATGCGATCGGTTTCGGCATACAGCTCGCTCAGTGGCGGGAGGTTGAAATCGCGCTCCAGCAGCGTCGGGCGTTCGCCATGGCAGGCATAGGCATGTGCCAGCAGTTCCCAGACCGGATCGCAGACCGGCGCGCCATGGGTGTCGATCTTCAGGCTGGCGCCCTGTTCGTCGTGCCCGGCCATGTGCAGGTAGGCGATCCTCCGGCTGGGCATCGCGGCGATGTAGGCGTGTGCGTCGAAACCGAAGTTGCAGGCGTTGACGTAGACGTTGTTGACGTCCAGCAGCAATTGGCAATCGGCTTCCTCCAGTACCGCGCGGACGAAATCGACCTCTTCCAGCTCGCCCGGCAAGCGCGCATACGCCGAGACGTTCTCGACGATCAACGGCCGCTCGAGGACGTCCTGTACCACCCGGACCCGTTCGGCGACCCGGCGCACCGATTCGTCGCTGAACGGTAGCGGCATCAGGTCGTAGAGCTGGCCGTCGTCGGCGCAGGCCGACAGGTGCTCGCTGTAGGCACGGATGTCATGCTGCTCGATGAAACCCTTGATCGCGCGCAGCAACGACATGTCCAGCGGGGCGTAGCCACCGAGGTTGAGAGACAGACCATGGCAGAGGAACGGCAGGCGCTCGGTCAGCTCGCGGAACTGGNGGCCGCCGATGCCGATCCAGTTCTCCGGGGCGACCTCGAGGAAGTCGACCCGGACCCCATCGCCGGCGCCGAGCGGCTCCAGCAGCGCGCGACGCAGGCCTAGCCCGGCGCCGCTGACGAATTCCCGTTGCATGGTCCGTCTCCTCAGGCCTTACGACTTCTTCTTGTCGGCGCCGCAGTTGCCTTCGCCGGCCTTCTTCTCGCCACCGCAGGAACCTTCCTTGGCCTTGCGATCCGCACCGCAGCTGCCTTCATGACCGGCCTTGGAGGCTTCGCGCTTGCCCTTGTCGGCACCGCACTTGGCCTCGCCGCAGGAACCTTCCTTGGCCTTCTCGGCGGCAGCCACGCTGTAGCCGCTGCTCAGCTCCTGCACGGCGAAGGGATTCTGCGCGGCATGCACGCCGACACTGGCTACGCCGAGCAGAGCAGCGCCGACGACGGAGGAAGCGAGGGAAATCTTTTTCATGGGTAACTCCTGAAGTTGGTAGCGGGCGCCGGTATGGCGTCCTCGCTCCAATGGACGGAGCACCCCCGGCGGCGTTACAGCGGAGTCGAAAAAAATTTCCCGTCCCTTTGCCTGAACTCAGGGATTGCCCCTGCTGGAGAAATATCGGTCGGCGATATTCGCCAGGTCCCAGGCGTTCTCCTCGACTTCGGATGCTCGCCCAGCGAAACGGATTGCCGCCCCTCCGTAGGGCGCATATCGCGCAGCGATATCCGCCAAGCCCAGCCACACTCCTCGACCTCGTCACGCGGAAGAGAGAGCCGCCCACGCCAGGCCGGGTCCGGTTCGCCCACGCCGGATAGCGGAAACGAAAAAGCCGCCGCCCACGAATCGCGGGCGGCGGCTTGGTGTCGAGGGTACCCCGGCTCAGCGCCGCGCGGCGTCCTTGCGCAATTCGGAGAGATGCGCGGCCAGACGGTCGAGTTCCGGCCCCGGCCCTTCCGGCAGATGGCGCACGGTCGCCTGGGTCAGGCGCATCTGGCGGATGAAGCGCCGGCAATGCCGGCACATGAGCAGGTGGCTGCGCACCGCCAGTTGTCCGCGGAAGTCCAGTTGCCCATCGAGAAAGTCGCTGGACCGGGCGACCAGTTCCTTGCAACTCAGCATTGGCCGGTCTCCTCGAAATGCTCCAGGGTGGCGAAGACCTTCAGGCGGGCGCGATGCAGCAGCACCCGGACATTGGAAAGCGTGATATCCAGGAGATCACGGATTTCCTCCAGCTCCAAGCCCTGGCGTTCGCGCAGGGTCAGCACGCTGCGCTGCAGCTCGGACAGACCGTTGAGGGTCTTGTCCAGGCAATCGCGCAGTTCGCCCTCGGCGAGCAGGGCTTCCGGCGAATCCTCGTGCCAGGCGTGCGGCGGCTGGCTCCAGTGACCGTCGGCGGCAAAGCGCTGGTCATCCACCGTACCATGGGGCCCCGGCAGGTCGTCGAGGAAAACTTCCCGGCGAACCTGGCGCAAGCGGCTCTTGGCGGTATTGGCGGTAATGGTCAGCAGCCAGGTCTTCAGGCTCGAACGCCCCTGGAACCCGTCCAGCCCGCGAACCGCCGCGAGCCAGGCGTCCTGCACCACTTCCTCGGTATGCGATCTGCCGATGATCGCCCAGGCCACGGCCCGCATGGCGCCCTGGTAGGCGCCAACCAGCTCGCGGAAGGCTCGCTGCTCGCCGGCCAGCAGGCGCGGCAGCAGCTCGGCGTCGGTAGGCGCCGCCACGATCAGTGTTTACGCAGGATCACGCTACCGATCGAGTAACCGGCGCCGAACGAGCTGAGCACCCCGATGGCGCCGCTGGGCAGGTCGTCCTGGTGCTTGTGCAGGGCGATCACCGAGCCGGCGGAACTGGTATTCGCGTAGCTGTCGAGGATCACCGGCGCCTCGTGCGCCTCGGCGTCGCGGCCGAGCAGCTTGCGGGTGATCAGCAGGTTCATGTTCAGGTTGGCCTGGTGCAGCCAGAAGCGCTTGACCTCGGCGACCTGGATTTCATTGGCCGCCAGGTGCTCGCCGATCAGCTCGGCGACCATCGGGCAGACATCCTTGAACACCTTGCGGCCTTCCTGGACGAACAGCTTGTCGCGCTTGCCGATACCGCTCTCGTCGGCGCGGTTGAGGAAGCCGAAGTTGTTGCGGATGTTGTTGGAGAACTGGGTCAGCAGCCTGGTGCTGACGATGTCGAACTGGTGCTTCGACACGGCCAGGTCGGCGCGCTCGACGATCACCGCGGTGCAGGCGTCGCCGAAGATGAAGTGGCTGTCGCGGTCGCGGAAGTTCAGGTGGCCGGTGCAGATCTCCGGGTTGACCATCAGGATCGCCCGCGCCTGGCCGGTCTGGATCGCGGTGGTGGCGGCCTGGATACCGAAGGTGGCCGAGGAGCAGGCCACGTTCATGTCGTAGCCGTAGCCCTGGATGCCCAGCGCGGCCTGCACCTCCACCGCGATCGCCGGGTAGGCGCGCTGCAGGTTGGAGCAGGCGACGATCACCCCGTCGATGTCGGCGGCGCTGCGGCCGGCACGCTGCAGCGCCTCCCTGGCGGCGGCCACGGCCATCTCGCAGAGGATCGACCACTCGTCGTTGCTGCGCTCGGGAAGGTACGGAACCATGCGCTGCGGGTCGAGGATGCCTTCCTTGTTCATCACGAAGCGGCTCTTGATGCCGGACGCCTTCTCGATGAACGCCGAGCTGGACTCGGCCAGCGCCTCCAGTTCGCCCTTGGCGATGGCCTCGGCGTGCTGGTCGTTGTACTGGCGCACGAAGGTATTGAAGCTCTCCACCAGCTCATCGTTGGAGATGCTGTAGGGCGGAGTATAAAGACCGGTTCCGCTGATGACGGCTTTATGCACAGTTGTTCCTCTTCTCTCGCTGGGCCGCCGTCGAACGGGGCCGATTAGGCATAGCGGTGCCCGCCTGGGGCCGGCACCGGAAACGGGTTCGCTCGCGGCGATGCCGGGCGCTCTACGAAAAGACGTTGGCGACGCGCTTTCGTACAGGGCCCGGGCAAGGTCGGCCATTGCGCAGTGTGCCACCGCCTCGCTTCGGCAAGCGCGCGCACCGCTCAGTGGTATCGAAGGCGCCAAGGATATTCCAGAGTGCGCGCCGGGCACAGCCGATAGGCGCACGATCGGTTTATTTTCCCCGTTTTCGCCACCGATATCCGTATCGAACTGTAAAGACGACGCAACCAGGCCGGCTTCCGGTCACAGCAGGCTGGCACCTTCCCACCCCAACCATCGATTGAATTTGCCAACCCGCCCCATAGGCAATGCTCAACAGCCCACCTCGGCAAGGCCGCCTATCATTCGGCAAACCCGGTATTCACAAGGAAGCAGCCCCATGACCGATAGCCCTCGTCCAGAACTGGATATGGAAACCCAGGAGTTCGTCCACCAGCTGTTCGACCTGGCCCGCCAGGGCAACAGCCAGCGCCTCGAGCAACTGCTGCAACAGGGCCTGCCGCCGAACCTGCGCAACCACAAGGGCGACAGCCTGCTGATGCTGGCCAGCTACCATGGCCACGCCGACACGGTACGCCTGCTGCTGGCCTACAAGGCCGACCCGGACCTGCGCAACCTGGCCGGGCAGACACCGCTGGCCGGCGCTGCGTTCAAGGGCGACCTGGCGATGGTCGAACTGCTCCTCGCCGGCGGCGCCGACGTCGAGGGCGCCTCGGCCGACGGCAAGACCGCACTGATGATGGCGGCCATGTTCAACCAGGCCGAGGTCGCCGCCAGCCTGCTGGCCCACGGCGCCCGTCGTGACGCCCAGGACGCCGCCGGGCTGACGCCGCTGGCGGCGGCGCGGATGATGAATGCCGAGGCCACGGTCGCGCTGCTCAGCCGGCCCCACTGAGCCTCAATCCGCCAGCACCTCGGCCAGGCTGACGACCTGGCCGAAATGATGCTTCCACAGGCGCACACCCAGCTCCCCCGAGCGATCCAGCGAGGAGCCGAGCACCAGGTCGCCGATCAGGGTCGGTTGCAGGCCGGCGTCGAACAGGGCGAAGCCGGCGGCGAGCACGCAGGTGTCGGCCTGGATGCCGCATACCAGCACCCGTTCCGCTCGCAGCGCACGCAGATGGTCGACGAGTTCCGCCGTCGGCAGGTAGCCATGCTTGACGAAGACCCGGTCGGCCGCCACCAGGCAGGCATCGTCGAGCGGCGGTCGCCAGCCGAGCTGGCGCTGGAACGGCGTACGGGATTCGTCATGGCGCTCGACGCTGGCCACCGAGGGCATCCGCCCGAGCAGTTGGCCGATGCCTTCCAGCAGCCAGTCCGGCGGGGCGAAACAGGGTTGCACGTCGACGATCAGCAGGGCCTGGCGCATCGGTAGTCGGCTCCGGAAGAACAGGCCAGGCATTCTAGCCCACTCCGCCCCGTCGCTCCGCGCTCCAGCGAAACTGGGCTAGCCTGAGGGAACCTTTCGACGGAGAGCCTTCATGCGCCCGATGTACGCCGTAGCGATCCTTTTCCTCCTGGCCGGCTGTTCCTCGGTTCCCGCCGAGAAGACCCGGGCGATCCCCGCCGAACGCCTGCTCGGCTACCAGCAACCGGTGAGCGGTGGCGGCCGGCTGGAAGTCCACCGCGACTATGGCTACCTGGGCGGCGGCTGCTACGTGGCGTTCCTTATCGACCGCCAGGTCGCCGCGCGCATCGGCGTCGGCGAGGAAGCCAGCTTCCAGGTGCCGGCGGGCGAGCATGTGGTCGGTATCGGCATCGATACCCAGGACGACACTCTCTGCGGCAAGGGCCTGCTGAACCGCGAGCTGAGAACCCGGATCGCCGCGGACGGCAACGCGCGCTTCCGTATCGTCAGCGAGGCCAGCAGCGGGTTCGACATCCGCACCGAATGATCCGGGGCGACAGGTCGGCCGCGTTCGCCGGTCGAGGTTCAAAGCGATTCCATCAGGTCCTTGCCGCGCTGCAGCCAGCCCGGCGCCGAGCCGGGGCCCGGCGGTTGCGCCCGCTCCGTACCCATGTCCTGCAAGGCCTGCTTCGCCTCGGCGAGCCAGGCCGGGGTCGCCGCCGCGGGCGCCTGGGTGAGTTCGGCCTTGGCCACCAGCCCGGCCAGGCTGCCCAGGTCGCGCGCCTTGAGCGCCTCCACGGTCTGCTGAGCCAGCAGCACCTGCTGCAATGCGGGCGATTGCACCGCCGCGACCGCCAGCGGCGGCGGTGGCGGCAACTGGCCGATCTGCTCGACCTTGTCGCCAGGCTCGCGGGTGAAGGCCCGCAGGTTGTCCAGCGCCGCCCCGCCGACCATCGGCAAGGCGATCCCGGTCAGCGGGTCGAAGGCGCTGATCTCCGGCAGGCCGACCTTGCCGCTCAGCAGCGGACGCGCCAGCGATGGCAGGAACAGCCCGAGCAGCATCCGCGGATCGCGGCGCTTGACGCTGAGGCCGACGCTGGCCAGCATCACCCCTACGCCTACCACCCGCCCGGCGGTGGCCAGTACCGAGAGCCGCTTGTTCGACTCGTTGTCGAAATGCACCAGGCGATAGCGGAAGTAGTCGGTGAAGGGTTCTCGCGGGCCTATCGCCGAAGTGTTCATGAACCAGGCGCGGGAGTCGTGCACCTGTTCGTCGAACAGCGCCACCAGCTTTTCCTGGCCCGGCGCCACCCGGTCGGGAGCGCTGAACAACTGGTGGTAGCGCGCGCTGCCGTCGCGGTGGATCTGGCTGTATTCCTCGGCTTCGTCTTCCTCGTTGATCAGGAATACGGTGCCGCCGAGCAGCAGGTCGATCACTCCGCCCACCGTCATGCCGTCGTCGAGCACGCCCCAGTCGCCCTTGTAGTCATGGGCGAACTCGGCGGCGGCGCCGAGTAGTTGGCGCTGGTCCAGCGGCGGATCGAACTGCTTCTCCACCCGCAGGTCGCGCAGTTTGTCCTCGCCGCCGATCAGCGCCACGTTGCGATCCCACTCCGCCTGTTCGGCGGCGCTCATCGGCGGGAGCGGCTCGCCCTGCTGGGCGGCCGCGTACTCCCGGCTACGCCGCTTGTGCAGGGCCTCCCAGGCCTTCTGCTGGGCTTCCGGCATGTCCGGCGGGACATTGGCGAAGAACGCCTTGTTGCGCAGCCCGCCGGCATAGCGGTCGATGCGCCAGGCGGTGATCAACGCGGTCTCGCGACGGATCACCTCTTCCAGGGGGCCGGCCTTGGCCTGGGCCTGCCAGGCGTTGAAACGGGTGGCGAGTTCTTCGGAGACGCTGAACTCCGCTTCAATCTTGGGCACCATTACCCGCCACTCTTCATGAAAGTCTGGATGGACGGCAGGTGCTGGAACTTGCAAAGGAGCACCTGCCTCGAAAGCCTCCGCATACATATGCTGCAACGCTATCTGGGATAGTAGAAATTCCGAACCTCCCACAGCTTTCCCCTGGTTGCCGACGCCATAACCGCCACCAACATCCGAGTGAACACCAGGATAAGCATATTCCACCGTCCACTTCCGGTAGCAGGAGGGCCCCGTCCGACGTCCGTTGGCATCCATGTCACGACGGCGGATCGAATCGAGTGGAAAACTGGCACGCTGCTCATGACAGGAAACCAGATGCACGCAACGTTTCAGAAAAGAACAGTCTTCCGGCAGGATGGTCGGCAGGCACTGGGAGAGGGCCTCATCGGGCAGGCGCATGGTGTCATCGGCCCAATCCATATGCCCGGCAGCGAACGGCGCACTATCCGCCAGCCCAACTGCCGCCACGGTATCGAAAAGGCCGAGGAACTCGATCGAGATCGGCAGACCGGCAAAGCGATATTCCACCCGACCATCGGCATCGCTGACCCGGGTTAGCTCCTGCAGCCAGTTGGCAAAGGCTCGTGCTTCTGCCGCCCCACGGGAGAATCCGTAGACATACAAGCGCATGGCCAGGATATGCGGTTTCTGTCCAGAGTTCTGACGCTGTCGAAGCTTTTCTTCCAGTTCCTTGAGTTTTGGCTCCAAGGCAGCTCGGCGTTTTTTCTCGCCGTTTTCCAATAAACCACCAGTGAGCGTACTGACGGTCCAGTTAATGGACATTTCTTCTACTAGGCCCTGAACCTCATTTAGTTTAAGCCTACTTTTTAATAAAGTATAGAAAAGAGCATCAACTAACTGAACCAGCCCCCAGTTTATTCGATTTTCGCCTCCCTCAGCACCAATTAATCCCATGTTTGAAGGCGTAAATTCTTTAATATCCGGAAACACCGTACCCACACCTGGGCAATAGTACTTAAAAATCCCCCTACTGTTTATATCATCGCCGCTCCCAATACTTGCATGAATTAGCCTAGCGACATTACTGCAAGATGGAGAAACCGATGAATCATCAGCCTTATCGTTATTATTAGTCCCATCAAAACCAAGTGTAATATGGATAGCTTTACAGCAAGGCGCACCACCGACTACGTCACCTTCAGAAAGCCTTTTTTGCTCTTGCACCCTTGAAAAAACCCGTTCATCGCTCTGCTGCTTTAATATATTTTCTGATAATTTTTTAGAATCATAAATCAGGCGCCCTGCCATAGGATGGGTGGGTGCTATATGAAATCCAAAATTAGGCATCTTCCCACCTGCCTTCAGTTAGCCGGACATATCGTTGACTTTCTCATCTCGAAATAGGCCTTATCAGGATATTTTGGATGATTTGGCCCATAACAAGTCGTAGAAACAGCCACCTCGTCACACGGCAAGAAGTGCACCTGCAGCAAGCACACCTTTTCATCATACCTAGGCACATTCACAGTCGCCTTGTGACGGGTGTAACTTGAGGCATGCCTCAAATAATCACTCTCATCCAACCGCCCATATTTATCTCGTTTTATAACGGCACGGGGATTGGGATCCTTCTCCCATTCCACAATAACTTTCAAATTTGGATTCCATCTCTTTGGAATTACCCCACAACAAACTTGACTACCATCTCCCTGATAAGGACCTAAGTTCGGTCCGCCAGCACCATTCACCGTAAATTCGTTAATCGCCGCCGGAGTATGGTTGTAACCCATGATAGGTGCAGACAGCACTTCAGGCCCAGCTTGGCATGCCACCAGCCCAAAGAAGGTGCTGAGAAAAACCACCAGCCCAATGGACTTTTTATTTCCCACACAGATCAAGTTCATCAACTTCCGCATGACATGCCCCTCATATCAAAGTAACCTTTATTCGGATATTCAGGATGAAACGGCGTATAACAGGAAGCTGAAGTAGCAACCTTATCACATGGAAGAAAGTGTATTTTTAGCGAACAAATCTCCTTACTATCACAAGAAGGTATATCGAAAGTTTCTTTATGACGAACATACAAGAGTCCATGCCCTCTCATACGTTTTCTCCAGCCATCTGAAAATATCTTTCCGGCCAGTCTTTATAAGCCCCTGGCTCAGGATCTACCTCCCACTCTACGGTTGCCTTCAAGCCCGGCTTCCAAACTCTAGGAACGACACCACAACATACCTGCCCTGCTCCCCCCTGAAATGGACCAAGGTTTAATCCGCCAGCACCATTTACACTGAATCTGTTAATAGCCGCCGAAGTATGGTTGTATCCTCCGATAGGAGTAGACACCATATCAGGGCCTGCCTGGCACGCTTGTAAAAACAAAAAACCTATCAGTAAAGCAATCAGCCAAACAGGTGTCCTTAACCCCTTTGCATTCAAGAGCTTTTGCATGAAGGCTCTCTCTTCTGAAAATACTTTCTATCTGGATACTCTGGATGCCCCTGGCTGTAATAGGTTGTTGAGACCGCGACCTGGTCGCACGGGAGGAAATGCACCTGCAACAGGCATATTTTTTCACTACATCTAGGTATATCCACGATCATCTTGTGTCGGGTGTAGCTTGAGGCATGTCTCAAGTAATCATCTTTATCCAGCCGTCCATATTTATCTCGCCTTATAGCGGCGTGCGGTTTGGGATCTTTCTCCCATTCCACGACAGCTTTCAAATTTGGATTCCACTTCTTTGGAATCACTCCGCAACAAACCTGGCTACCATCCCCCTGATAAGGGTCTAAACGCGGTCCACCCGCCCCATTCACCGAAAACCAATTGATCGCCGCGGACGTATGGTTGGAACCCATCACCGGCGCCGCCAGCATGTCTGGCCCGCTCTGGCAGCCTGCGGCCAGCAGGGGCCCCGGAAGCAGGGCGGGAAGGCCGATGCCGCGCCCGTTCATGCGCGACTCGTTCCCGCCGGGGAAAAGCCGGGGCCGGGGGTCTGTTCGCGTAGCCATTGGGCGACGAAGGCATCGCGCTGGTCGAAGTCCTGCAAGCCCTGGCGGTCGGCGGCCAGGTGCGCCTGGACCAGATGCTGGAGCAGGCTTTCCTGGCTGCCCAGGCCATGCTCGCGGGGCAGCACGAAGTATTCGCGGCGGTAGGCTTCGGCCTCGCTCCAGGCGCGCAAGGCAACGACCTGGTGCGCTTCCAGGCGGAGGGCCGCTTGCAGCGGCGGCGTCTCATGGGCCTGGTAATGACCGGCCAGCGCCCTCGGCCGGCCGTCGCGGTCCAGCCAGTGCCAGCTGGAAACCGGGGCATGCAGGTAACGGCTCTGCCGGGGATCGAGCATGTCGCTGACGGCCATGAACAGGCCCGGCTCGTAGAAACGCAGTACGCCGCTGGAACGGCCCTGGTTCCACTCGGCCTGGGTGCAGCTGCGCAGGTGCTCGCCCAGGCGCGGCAACGGCCAGGGGCTGAACAGGAGCATCAGGTGGCGGCGGCAGTCGATGCGTTCGAGCAGTTCGTCCAGCCAGGCCGCGTGGCCGTCTTCCAGGCGCAGCAGCAGCGGGCCCTCGTCGGCCAGGGCGGCCTCCGGGGTTTGCTCCAGCAATTTGAACAGCGCTGGAGGATCGCTTTGCCGCGCATGCTCGGCGAGCAAGGGATAGTCGTCCAGCCCGGTGGCATCGACCAATACATCGATGTGGGTCTGCAAGCCGCGATCGCGGGAGCGCTGCCACAGCTCGCGGGCCCAATGGCGGGGGTTCGGCGTCATCGCGGTTCCTCAGCGCTCGGCGAGCGCCTGGCCTCTTTTCTTCGCCTGTAGCAGGCACTCTTCGCAGACCGGTTGCCGCGGCGGCAGGTTGGCCGCGACCGCCTCGGGTGGCGCGCCGGGGCTGTCCTGGTCGGCCATGCCCGGCACCCGCGGCATCTTGATCGCGATCCCCGAGCCGCTTCCCGGCGCGCCGCCTGCATTGATCCGTGCCAACGGGCCGCTGATGGCGATGCCGCTTGCGTCGAGCCGGATGAAGCTGCCGCCAGCCTTCACCGTCAGTTCGCTGTCAGCCTCGATCACCATCTTCTGCCCGGCCTTCAGGTGGATCTCGCGCCCGGCCCTGGCCAGGTAGGCACGACCGAGCTTCACGTGCTGGCTGTCGCCGACCGTCAGGTGGTCATCGGCCTTCAGCTCGACCTTGCGCTCTCCGTGCACGGTGTGATGCTCCTCGGCCTTGAACTCGCTGTAGCTGTTCGCCTCCACGGTGTCGTGGCGTTCGTGGCCGACGCGGATCTTCTGGTCATGCTCGATGTTCTCGTCCCAGTCGCGCTGGGCATGGACGAAGATCTGTTCCTGGCCCTTGCGATCCTCGATGCGCAGCTCGTTGTAGCCACCGCCGCCAGGGCTGCTGAGGCTCTTGAAGACGCTGCGGGTCTGGTTCGCCGGCAACTCGTAGGGCACCGGGTGGGCGGCGTGGTAGACGCAGCCGCTGACCAGCGGCTGGTCGGGATCGCCTTCGAGGAAGTCCACCAGCACTTCCATGCCGACCCGCGGAATGACGATGCCGCCATAGCCGTTGCCGGCCCAACCGCTGGCTACGCGCAGCCAGCAACTGCTCTTGTCGTCGCCCTGGCCCTCGCGGTCCCAGTGGAACTGCACCCTGACCCGGCCGTAGCGGTCGCAGTGGATTTCCTCGCCTGGCGGGCCGGTCACCACCGCGGTCTGGCTGCCCAGCACGCGCGGCTTCGGGTGCTCCAGCGGCGGGCGGAAGAACACCTCCCAGGGCGTCGCGAGGAAGCGGTTGCGGTAGCCCTGCTGGAAGTCGTCCGTGCTGGCCGACGTGTCGGAGGTAACGTTCTCTTCCAGCACCTGCGGCTGCTTGCCTTCGTGGAAGACTTCGCTGAGCAGCCACAGGTCGTTCCACTCCGCGCGCGGGTGCTCGGCGATCTCCAGGAAGTGCCCGCTGACCAGCAGCGGCTGGTCGCTGACCCCTTCGCCCAGGCGCCGGTCGGCGCGGTGGCGCTCCAGGGCGCGCTGGCTGAGCAGCTTGCCGCGCTGGCGATCGACGAAGCGACCGGGGTAGTCGTAGTCCTCCAGGTCCGGCTCGGCCGGGGCGTCGGCAGCGGGGCGGTTGCCGGCCTCCAGCAGCAGCCGCGGCTTCTCGAAGTCGTAGTCGCGGCGGGTGGTGCGCGTGGTGCGGCTGGCCAGGCGCAGGCTGAAGCGCTTGATCACCGGTTCGTCGGCGACCAGCCCGCTGTCGTGCACGTAGGCGGTGGGACGGCCCAGGCGAGGGAACACCGTCTGGTCGTCGCCGAACACCAGCAGGTGCGCCTCGGCGCTGTGCCGGAAATGGAAATGGATGCCCTCTTCGGCACAGAGGCGCTGGACGAAATGCAGGTCGCTTTCGTCGTACTGCACGCAGTATTCGCGCTCGGGATATCGGGTGCCGAGCTGGAAGCGGTAGGCGTCGGCGAGGATGCCGTGCTCCTCGAGGATCAGGGCGACGATCTGCGGCACCGTGAGGTGCTGGAAGATCCGCTGGTTGTTGCGCTGGGCGAGGTAGGCCAGGTGCGGGACGAGGGTGAGGCGATAGCGGGTCAGGCGCTTGCCGGCATCGCCCTGGGCAGCGCCGTAGACCAGGCCGTGGACACCCTGGCCCTGCGGGGTGAAGGAGAGGAAGGCGGGCCGGTGGAGGAACGTTTCGAGGTCGAGGCCGGCGCGCTCTCCGACCAGTTCGAGTTCGAAACGGTAGGGGCGACTGATGCCTTCGTGGCCGTTGAAGGCGAGGACCTGCAGGTCGTGGCGGAGGCCGTCGAGGGTGAGGCTGAAGTGGGTCTGGTTGGCCGGGTTGAACATCCGCTGTCCCCTGTTGCTCGAAAAACCTGCACGGCTGGCGTCCCTGTTCGCCGTGGTCGCTCCGAAGAGCGGGATGTCGCGGATGCTACGTCAAAAAAACTGTGCAAATTGTTGCGCACATCGCCGGAAAACCGCGGCGCGCCTGACCCTCGACAGTATGTAACAAAATATTTCAAAAAAATCCGACGAGCGAAGGACCGCCCCCGAACCGGGCCGGCCCATGCGCAATCAGCCTTGCAGACGCTGCGCCAAACGCTCCTGAAGTTGTGCGAGCACTTCAGGGTCGCCCTGCTTCGCCGCATGGATGCCGAGATTCTCGCCGCTGAAGCGCGGGATGACGTGGAAATGGATGTGGAAGACCGTCTGCCCGGCGGGGGCGCCATTGAACTGGGCGATCTGCACGCCGTCCGGCTGCACCTCCTCGACCAGGGCGCGGGTCAGGCGCTGGACCACGGCCATGACCTTGGCCAGGTTCTGCGCATCGATCTCGAGCAGGTTGCGCGCCTCGGCGTGCTTGGGAATCACCAGGGTATGCCCGTAGGACTGCGGGAACAGATCGAGGAAGGCGAGCACGTCCTCGTCTTCGTAGACCTTGTAGCAGGGAGCTTCGCCGCGAATGATCTTGGCGAAGATGTTCTGGGAATCGTAAACGCCGTGCAGACTCATGGAGGCTTTCCTTGAACGAACCGGAATAGACCTGCGCACCATACCGGCTCGCTACCCGCTCGTCACGACGTGATGCGTCGCGCGCGCCACACACTTCGAAAGAAATTGTCACAAGCCCGTCATCACCCTTCCCTACTTTCGTAGCACTCGCCGGATGGCCCTGCCGTCTCGCACAGCCACCTCCTCAACATAGGGAAATGCGTCATGACCCCAGGTTATCCCCTCGCCCTCTCTCTTGCCGTCTCCATGGCCGTGCTCGGCAGCGCCTTGCCGGCCCAGGCGCGCCAGGACGATCCGTCGCTGTTCAACCGCCAGGCCCGTGGCGAACTCAGCGAGTACGGCGGCGCACGGCGCGTCGAGCAGGACCTGACCCAGGCCCTGAAGCAGTCGCTGTCGAAGAAGAAGGCGAAGAACGTGATCCTGCTGATCGGCGACGGCATGGGCGACTCCGAGATCACCGTGGCGCGCAACTACGCGCGCGGCGCGGGCGGCTACTTCAAGGGTATCGATGCGCTGCCGCTGACCGGCCAGTACACCCACTACTCCCTGCACAAGGACAGCGGCCTGCCGGACTACGTGACCGATTCCGCCGCCTCCGCCACCGCCTGGACCACCGGGGTCAAGTCGTACAACGGCGCGATCGGCGTGGATATCCACGAACAGCCGCACCGCAACCTGCTGGAGCTGGCCAAGCTCAACGGCAAGGCCACCGGCAACGTCTCCACCGCCGAGCTGCAGGACGCCACCCCCGCCGCCCTGCTCGCCCACGTCACCGCTCGCAAGTGCTACGGTCCCGAGGCCACCAGCAAGCAGTGCCCGAGCAATGCCCTGGAGAACGGCGGCGCCGGCTCGATCACCGAGCAGTGGCTGAAGACCCGCCCTGACGTGGTTCTCGGCGGCGGCGCCGCGACCTTCGCGGAAACCGCCAAGGCTGGCCGCTATGCCGGCAAGACCCTCCGCGCCCAGGCCGAAGCCCGCGGCTACCGGATCGTCGAGAACCTCGACGAGCTGAAAGCCGTGCGCCGCGCCAACCAGAAGCAGCCGCTGATCGGCCTGTTCGCGCCGGGCAACATGCCAGTGCGCTGGCTCGGTCCGACCGCCACCTACCACGGCAACCTGAACCAGCCGGCGGTGAGCTGCGAGGCGAACCCGAAGCGCACCGCCGACATCCCGACCCTGGCGCAAATGACCAGCAAGGCCATCGAGCTGCTGAAGGACAATCCGAACGGCTTCTTCCTGCAGGTCGAGGGCGCGTCCATCGACAAGCAGGACCATGCCGCGAATCCGTGCGGCCAGATCGGCGAGACCGTCGACCTCGACGAAGCCGTGCAGAAGGCCCTGGCCTTCGCCAAGGCCGATGGCGAGACCCTGGTGATCGTCACCGCCGACCACGCCCACTCCAGCCAGATCATCCCGCCGGAAACCGCCGCGCCGGGGCTGACCCAACTGCTCACGACCAAGGACGGCGCGCCGCTGGCGATCAGCTACGGCAACTCCGAGGAAGGCTCCCAGGAGCACACCGGCACCCAGCTGCGCATCGCCGCCTACGGCCCGCAGGCGGCCAATGTCACCGGCCTGACCGACCAGACCGACCTGTTCTTCACCATCCGTCGCGCACTGAACCTGCGCGACTGATCGGACCAGAACGAAAAAGGCGCGCCGGTTTCGACCGGCGCGCCTTTTTCATTTCGCGCGGTATCCCTGGAACTAGCCCTCGACCTGGCTCCACTGCTTGGCCAGGCGCTTGTCCGAGACCGGCAGCCGGGTTCCCAGTTGCTGGGCGAACAGCGAGACCCGGTACTCCTCCAGCATCCAGCGATACACCTGCAACTCGGCGTCGCGCTTGCCTTCCTGGGCGTGCTTGGCGAGGCGCGCCTGGTATTGCGCCCAGAGTTCGCCCAGCTCGCCGCTCCACACCCGGTCGCGCTGGACCTGGCCGGCGACCTTGTCCAGGCGCTGCTCGATGGCCTTGAGGTAACGCGGATACTCCTTCAACCACTCCAGCGGGGTGGCGCGGACGAACCCCGGATACACCAGATTGGCCAGTTGGCCCTTGACGTCGTTCAGCGGCACGGTCATGGCCAGCTCGACCTTGCCCTTGAAGCGCTTCTGCAGGCCGTGCCAGAGCTTGAGGATATCCAGCACCAGGCGTGCCAGGCGCTCGGCGTGCTCGTTCCAGGCAGCGCGCTTGCGCTCGGCCAGCGCGGCCAGGGCGGCGCCGTCGCGCGGCAGGCTTTCGCCCTGCAGCACGCAACTGTCGAGACTGGCCAGGAGGATGTCCTCGACCAGCGCCTCGACCCGTCCCAGCTCGCGGTACAGCAGGCCCATCTCGGTCTGCCCCGGCAGCTTGGCGCGCAGGTACTTGGCCGGCTCGGCCAGTTGCTGCAACAGCAGTCGTTGCAGGGCACGGCGGTGTTGGTAGTCGGCCTCGGCCTGGGTCGGGAAGCGCCCTTCCTTGACCTCGCCCTGCTCCTCCACCAGCGCCGGGTATACCGTCATCGACAATCCGGCGACCTTCTGCTGGGCCTTCTCGGCGACGCTGGCGAAGGCCTTGGCCTCCACCGGACGCTGCTGTTCCTTGTCGGCCTGGGGTATCGCCAGCGCCGCCTGGCTGGCTTCGGCGAAACGCGCGGTGAGTTCGGCCAGGTCGCGGCCCTCGCCGAGGAACTTGCCCTGGGCGTCGACCACCTCAATGTTCATCCGCAGGTGATCGTCCAACTGCGTCGCCGCCTCGGCCCAGGCCTCGTCGGCTACCCGCACGCCGGTCATGCGCTGAAGCTCGCGGCCCAGCACCTGCGGCAGCGAACCTTCGCCGAAGGTGATGCGCTCCAGGGCGGCGCGGACGAAGTCCGGTACCGGCACGAAGCTCTTGCGGATCGCCTTCGGCAGGTTGCGCACCAACGCCACCGCCTTGTCGTAGAGCAGGCCGGGCACCAGCCAGTCGATGCGTTCGGCCGGCAATTGCGGCAGCAGCGGCGCCGGTACCCGCACGGTGACGCCGTCGCGCGCGGTGCCGGGCTCGAACTGGTAGCTCAGCGACAGGTGCAGATCGCCCAGGCGCAGGCGATCCGGGTACTGCGCCGCAGTGACTTCGCTGGCTTCGCGGGCCAGCACGTCTTCCTCGCGCATCAGCAGCAGGTCCGGCTGGTTCTGCCGCTCGCGGGCGTACCATTTCTCGAAACTGGCGGTCTGGTAGATATCCGCCGGCAGGCGCGCGTCGTAATAGGCGAACAGGGTTTCCTCGTCGGCCAGGATGTCGCGCCGGCGTGCCTTGGCTTCCAGCTCGTCGAGCTTTTCCAGCAACTGCCGGTTGGCGCTCAGGCACTTGGCGCGGCTGTTGATCTCGCCGCGCACCAGGCCTTCGCGGATGAACAGCTCGCGCGCCACCGGCGGGTCGATCGGACCGTAGTGCACCGGACGTCGACCGATGACGATGAGGCCGTAGAGGGTGACCTGCTCGAACGCCACCACCTGGCCGCGACGCTTCTCCCAGTGCGGCTCGAAGTGGTTGGTCTTGATCAGGTGCCCAGCCAGCGGCTCCAGCCAGTCCGGCTCGATCTTCGCGACCATTCGGGCGAACAGCTTGGTGGTCTCCACCAGTTCCGCGGCCATGATCCATTGCGGGCGCTTGCGAGCGATGCCGCTGGACGGATGGATCCAGAAACGTCGCTGGCGAGCGCCGAGGTAGTCGCCTTCCTCGGCCTTCTGCCCGATCTGGCTGAGCAGGCCGGACAGGATCGCTTTGTGGACCGCCGCGTAATCGATCCCCGGTACCTCGCGTTCGTTGTCGGCCGACGCGCCTTTCTTCGCCTCCGGCTTGCGCGCCTCGGCCTTGGCCGGACGCCCGAACGGCAGCTTCAGTTCGCGGCAGATCAGGGTCAGTTGGCGGTGGGCGTCGCGCCACTCACGCAGGCGCAGGTAGTTGAGGAAGTTCTTCCGGCACCAGCTGCGCAGGGCATTGGAACCCAGCGCCTGGCGCTGCTCCTCGAAGCCACGCCAGAGATTGATCAGCGCGGCGAAGTCGGAATCCGGGTCCTTCCATTGCGCGTGCGCCTGGTCGGCGGCCTGCTGCCGCTCCACCGGACGCTCGCGCGGATCCTGCACGGACAGCGCGCTGGCCACCGTCAACACTTCCTCGAGGCTACCCTGCTGGGCCGCCTCCAGCAGCATGCGGCCCAGCCTCGGGTCGATCGGCAGGCGCGCCAGTTGGCGCCCCAGCGGGGTCAGCTGGCCTTCGCGGTTGACCGCCGACAGTTCCTGCAGAAGGGTGAAGCCGTCCTTGATCGCCTTGCCGTCCGGCGGCTCGATGAAGGGGAACGCCTCGATGTCGCCGAGGCGCAGGTGCAGCATCTGCAGGATCACCGCGGCCAGGTTGGTGCGGAGGATTTCCGGGTCGGTGAAGGCCGGACGCGCGTTGAAGTCCTCCTCGCTGTAGAGACGCACGCATATGCCCGGCTCGACCCGTCCGCAACGGCCCTTGCGCTGGTTGGCGCTGGCCTGCGACACCGCCTCGATGGGCAGCCGCTGGACCTTGGCGCGGTAGCTGTAGCGGCTGATCCGCGCGGTGCCGCTGTCGATCACGTAACGGATGCCCGGCACCGTCAGCGAGGTTTCCGCGACGTTGGTGGACAGCACGATCTTGCGTCCCGGGCGCGGCTGGAAGATCTTCTGCTGCTCGGCCGGGGTCAGTCGCGCGTACAGCGGCAGCACCTCGGTGTGGCGCAGGTTGGCCTTGCGCAGCATCTCCGCGGCGTCGCGGATCTCCCGCTCGCCGGGGAGGAACACCAGCACGTCGCCGGGCCGCTTGCCGACCTCGCGTTCGTGGGCGGCGATCTCGTCGAGGGCGGCGAGGATGCCCTGGTCCACCGACAGGTCGTCCTCGACCCGGTTGCCCTCCTCGTCGGTTTCCGCCGCCAGCGGCCGGTACCAGGTCTCCACCGGATAGGTGCGGCCGGAAACCTCGATCACCGGGGCGCCGTCGAAATGCCGGGAGAAACGCTCCAGGTCGATGGTCGCCGAGGTGATGATCAGCTTCAGGTCCGGACGCCGGTGCAACAGGGTCTTCAGGTAGCCGAGGAGGAAGTCGATGTTCAGGCTGCGCTCGTGGGCTTCGTCGACGATCAGCGTGTCGTAGCGCTCCAGGTAGCGGTCGTGCTGGGTCTCGGCCAGGAGGATGCCGTCGGTCATCAGCTTGACCAGGGTGCTGTCGTCGCTCTGGTCCTCGAAGCGCACCTGGTAGCCGACCAGCGCGCCCAGCGGCGTACCAATCTCTTCCGCGACCCGCGTCGCCACGCTGCGCGCCGCCAGCCGACGCGGCTGGGTATGGCCGATCAGGCCGTGGATGCCGCGACCCAGCTCCAGACAGATCTTCGGCAACTGGGTGGTCTTGCCCGAGCCGGTCTCGCCGGCGATCACCACCACCTGATGGGCGGCGATAGCGGCCTTGATCTCGTCGCGCTTGGCGGCGATCGGCAGGCTGTCGTCGTAGCGGATCGCCGGAACGCTGGCGCGCCGCGCCTCGACCTTGGCGCAGGAGGTCTGGAAGCGCTCGACCCACTGCGCCAGGCGCGCGTCGTCGGGCTGCTTGCGCAGTTCGTGGAGCTGCCGGCGCAAGCGGTGGCGGTCGCTGATCTGGGCCTGGTCGAGGCGCCGGACGAGTTGGTCAAGGGAAGGAGTCTGGTCGGTCATCTAGGCTTTTCGAATGCTGTGAGCGTGCCGCAGTCGCGGAGGACGGGAGAAGCTCCGGCCACTGCCGAGGCGAAAAATATTCGGAATTGTCGCAGATTTGAGCGGAAGAGGACGAATCCCGGTTAACGCTCGCTGCCGCGATACGGCCGACGCTGCTGGTGGGCGATGGCCCTCTCAGCGCCCCAGTCGCTTGAGCATCTCGGCCAGCGGCAGCGCATCGGCGGTGCCCGCCCGGCAGTCGGCGAGGCGATCCTCGGCCACTGGCGGCCATTGGCGCTCCACCTCGGGGCCGGCGCGATGCAGCAATGCCTGGGTCAGTTCCAGACGCCGACTGATCGGCAGACGGCGTATTTCTTCGGCCAGGGCAGGATCGAGGCGGGCCATGGGGGGTTCCTCCGGCAGGTGATGCGCTGCCGGCACGTCCGCACAGGCCCGCTCACCCCGCAACCGACTGCCTGCAACGAAGAAGCCCCGCATCGGCGGGGCTTCCTCAGGCAACGGCGGACTTACTTCTGGCCCGCTTTCTTCAGCTCTTCGTCGCGCAGTTCGCGGCGCAGGATCTTGCCGACGTTGGTGGTCGGCAGGCTGTCGCGGAACTCCACGGCCTTCGGCCGCTTGTAGCCGGTCAGGTTGTCATGCATGTGCTGCATGACCTGTTCCTTGGTCAGGGTCGCCCCCGGCTTGACCACCACGAAGACCTTGATCGACTCGCCGGACTTCTCGTCGGGGATGCCGATCGCGGCGCACTGCAGGACGCCCGGCAGGGTCGCCAGCACGTCTTCCAGTTCGTTCGGATACACATTGAAGCCGGAGACCAGGATCATGTCCTTCTTCCGGTCGACGATGCGCATGTAGCCGTCTTCCTGGATGATGGCGATATCGCCGGTCTTCAGCCAACCATCGGCGTCGAGGATCTCGTCGGTGGCCTCCTGGCGCTGCCAGTAGCCCTTCATCACCTGCGGACCCTTCACGCAGAGTTCGCCGCGCTCGCCCAGGGGCACTTCCTGGCCGTCGTCGCCAATCACCTTGCACAGGGTCGAGGGCACCGGGATACCGATGGTGCCGACCTGGATGTTCTGGAACGGGTTGACCGATACCACCGGCGCGGTCTCGGTCATGCCGTAGCCTTCGCAGATGGCGCAGCCGGTGACTTCCTTCCAGCGCTCCGCGGTGGCCAGTTGCAGCGCCATGCCGCCGGAGAGGGTCAGCTTCAGCGCGGAGAAGTCCAGCTTGCGGAAGGTTTCGTTGTTGCACAGGGCGACGAACAGGGTGTTCAGGCCGACGAAGCCGGTGAACTTCCACTGGCCGAGGTCCTTGAGCATCGACGGCAGGTCGCGCGGGTTGGTGATCAGGATGTTGTGGTTGCCGGTGAGCATCATCGCCATGCAATGGAAGGTGAAGGCATAGATGTGGTACAGCGGCAGCGGCGCGATGAGGATCTCGCAGCCCTCGTTGAGGTTGGCGCCCATCAGCGCCTTGCACTGCAACATGTTGGCCACCAGGTTGCGGTGGGTCAGCATGGCGCCCTTGGCGACCCCGGTGGTGCCGCCGGTGTATTGCAGCACGGCGACGTCGTCGGCCTGCGGCGCGGCTTCCTGGAACGACTTGCCGGCGCCCCTGGCCAGCGCGTCGGTCAGCTTGGTGGCTTGCGGCAGGCTGTAGGCCGGCACCATCTTCTTGATGTGCTTGACCACGAAGTTGACGATGAAGCGCTTCAGCGGCGGCAGGATGTCGCCGACTTCGGTGACGATCACCTGCTTGACGCCGGTCTTCGGCAGTACGCCCTCGACCAGGTGGGCCATGTTGGCCAGGCAGACCACCGCCTTGGCGCCGGAGTCGTTGAACTGGTGTTCCAGTTCGCGCGCGGTGTACAGCGGGTTGGTGTTGACCACGATGAGGCCGGCGCGCATGGCGCCGAAGACCACGATCGGGTATTGCAGGACGTTGGGCAACTGGACGGCGATGCGGTCGCCGGGCTTGAGATCGGTGTGCTGCTGCAGGTAGGCGGCGAAGTCGCCGGACAGCTTGTACAGCTCGCCGTAGGTCAGGGTCTTGCCCAGGTTGGTGAACGCGGGCTTGGTGGCAAAACGTTGGCAGGACTCCTTCAGTACCGACAGGATGTTCGGGTACTGGTCGGGATTGATCTCGGCAGCAATACCCGCTGGGTACTTGTCCTTCCAGAAGTTTTCGATCATGGAAGCCCACTCCTAAGCAACAGCTAATCTTCACCGCTCATGGCGGCATCTTGTTGTGATCTGCTCGCTAACCCTGGACCCAGGGCTATTAGGCGCGCCGAGATTATCAGCTTTGCCAGAGGCAGACCAGCACCAAACATGACCTATTCGGTCAAAAAAATGACCGAGACATTAGTCTCGGTCACGGTCTTTCCTGTCCCCGGCAAATGCCCGTTTCAGAGCCTTGTAAGGCTATCAGGCGATTTCGCGCAGCTCACGACGGAGGATTTTACCCACAGGCGTCATCGGTAATGCATCCTTGAGCACAATCTGTCGCGGAATTTTGTATCCGGTGAGGTTTTCCTTGCAGTAGGCCTTGAGTTCCTCGACCGACAGGCTGGGGTCGCGGGCCACCACGAACAGCTTCACCGCCTCGCCGGACTTCTCGTCGGGAATGCCCACCGCCGCGCAACTGGCCACCTTCGGATGGGCCATCACCACGTCTTCGATCTCGTTGGGGTAGACATTGAAGCCGGAGACCAGGATCAGGTCCTTCTTTCGATCGACGATGCGCACGAAGCCGTCCTCGTCGATCACCGCGATGTCGCCGGTCTTCAGCCAGCCTTCGGCATCGAGAATCTCCTCGGTGGCCTCGGGACGCTGCCAGTACCCCTTCATCACTTGCGGACCTTTCACGCAGAGTTCGCCACGTTCGCCGACAGGCAGCTCGTTGCCCTGCTCGTCGATCACCTTGAGCGCCGTGCCCACGACCGGTATCCCCACCGTACCCAGGCGTGCCTGCTCGCCGTAGGGGTTGGTGGTCACCACCGGCGAGCATTCGGTGAGGCCATAGCCTTCCACCACGGTGCAGCCGGTGACGCCCTTCCAGCGCTCGGCGGTGGCGCTGACCAGTGCGGTGCCGCCGGAGTTGGTGAGCTTCAGGTTGGAGAAATCGACGTCCTTGAACCCGGGGTGCTCCATCAGCGCGACGAACAGGGTGTTGAGGCCGAGCAGCGCGGAGAAACGCCACTTATTCAGTTCCTTGACGAAACCGGGGATGTCGCGCGGGTTGGTGATCAGCACGTTATGGTTGCCGCTGACCATCATGCACATGCAGTTCGCGGTGAAGGCATAGATGTGGTAGAGCGGCAGCGGCGCGATCATCACCTCCTGCGCCTCCTTCATCAGCGGCAGGCCATCCTTGCCGAGCTGGGAAAGCTGTGCGTGGACCTGCAGCATGTTCGCCACCAGGTTGCCGTGGGTGAGCATCGCCCCCTTCGAGACCCCGGTGGTGCCGCCGGTGTACTGCAACACGGCGACATCCTCCAGGCCGACCCTGACCGGCTGCAGGGCATGGCCCTGGCCTTGCTTCAAGGCCTGCCTGAACGGCAGCGCCTGGGGCAAGCGATAATCGGGGACCATCTTCTTCACCGACTTCACCACGCTGTTCACCAGCCAACCCTTCAGCGCCGGCAACAGGTCGCCCATGCGCGCCTCGATCAGGTACTCGATCCGCGTATCCGGGAGCACTTCCTCGACCAGCTTGCCGAACACGTTCAGGTAGACCAGCGCACGCACGCCGGCGTCCTTGAACTGGTGGCGCATTTCGCGGGCGGTGTACAGCGGATTGGTGTTGACCACCACCAGCCCCGCGCGCAAGGCGCCGAACACCGCGATGGGATATTGCAGGACATTGGGCATCTGCACCGCGATGCGGTCGCCGGGCTGGAGATCGGTCTGTTTCTGCAGGTAGGCGGCGAAGGCGGCGGACAGACGATCGAGTTCGGCGTAGCTGAGCGTCACGCCGAGATTGCTGAAGGCCGGGCGGTCGGCGAATTTCTTGCAGGAGCGCTCGAAGACCTCGACTACGGAACGGTAGGCGGCGAAGTCGAGACTGTCGGGTACGCCGGCCGGGCGTTTGTCGTTCCAGAATTCAGGTTGCATTTATTCTTGTCCTCTTACCTGAGCGGGTCTGGCCCGCATGTGCGGGGCATCGGGCAACTTAGCAGTTGCGTCGGACAGCGCAAATACTCCTCCTGCCCTTATTGATAGTGTGAATCTCCAGCCTGTCGCTCTTCGCCGCCCGCCATTCCAGAGCGGCCCGTGCCCAAGGGTGGCGCTTTTCCGGGACGAAGCCGCGTACGCTGCTAGAATGCGCCGGAACGCGTCCGCCCGGCACAAGGAACGAACATGCCCGCCGCTGCCTACTGGCTCCCCGCCAGCGACGAAACCCCGCTGTACACCCGCCACTGGCCGAGCGCAACGGCCGTCGGCGCGGTGATGCTGTCCCACGGCATGGCCGAGCACGCCGGTCGCTACGAGCGTCTCGCCGCCGCGCTGAACGCTGCCGGCTACCACTTCTATGCGATCGACCAGCGCGGCCACGGCCGGACCGCCGAAGCCGACGAGCTGGGCCACTTCGCCGACCAGGGCGGCTGGGGCAAGGTGGTCGGCGACCTGGCCAGCCTGAACCACCATATCCGCCAGCAGCACCCGGAACTGCCGATCTTCCTGCTGGGCCACAGCATGGGCAGCTACATCTCCATGGCCTACCTGCTGCACCACAGCTGCAGCCTGCAAGGGGCGATCCTTTCCGGTTCCAACTACCAGCCGCAAGCGCTCTACCGGATCGCCCGCCTGATCGCCCGCTTCGAGCGCTGGCGCCAGGGGCCGCTGGGCAAGAGCGCGCTGATCGACTTCCTCTCGTTCGGCTCGTTCAACAAGGCGTTCAAGCCCAATCGCACGGCCTTCGACTGGCTCAGTCGCGATCCGCAGGAAGTCGACAGGTACGTGGCCGACCCGCTGTGCGGCTTCCGCTGCAGCAACCAGTTGTGGGTGGACCTGCTCGGCGGCCTGGCCGATATCACCCCGCCCACCCACCTGCGGCAGATCGATGCCGACCTGCCGCTGCTGGTCATCGGCGGCGAACGCGACCCGGTCAGCCAGGGCAAGCGCCTGGGCGACCTGGCCGACGCCCTGCGCGGTGCCGGGCTGCGCCAGGTGACCCTGAAGACCTATCCCGAGGCCCGTCACGAGCTGTTCAACGAGAGCAACCGCGACGCGGTCACCCAAGACCTGATCGACTGGCTGGAACAGGCCCTGCGCCACCGCCGGGATCATTCGACAAAGGAGAGAACATGAGCCAGGTCCAGAACATTCCCTACGCCGAGCTAGAGGTCGGGCAAAAGGCCGAGTACACCAGCAGCATCGCCGAGCGCGACCTGCAGTTGTTCGCCGCAGTCTCCGGCGACCGCAACCCGGTGCATCTGGACGCCGCCTACGCGGCCACCACCCAGTTCAAGGAACGCATCGCCCACGGCATGCTCAGCGGCGCCCTGATCAGCGCGGCGATCGCCACCGTGCTGCCCGGCCCAGGCACCATCTATCTCGGCCAGACCCTGCGCTTCACCCGTCCGGTCAAGCTCGGCGACGACCTGAAGGTCGAACTGGAAGTCCTCGAGAAGCTGCCGAAGAACCGCGTGCGCATGGCCACGCGGGTGTTCAACCAGGCAGGCAAGCAGGTGGTCGACGGCGAAGCGGAGATCATGGCGCCGGAAGAGAAGCTCAGCGTCGAGCTGGCCGAACTGCCGCCGATCAGCATCGGCTGAGCGGCTTTCCCTACCGTCGGGCCATCCGGCCCGGCGGACTTGCCGGGCCGCCGCGCGCTGCTCTACCCTGTCCGCTGTCTTACCTCAATCACCAGGGATAACCGAAGGCATTCCACCGCCCGAAACCCCTTACCGGGAATCGGAGCCGCCATGGACCTTCGCTTGCTGTTGCTATCCCTGACCACCTTCGCCGCCGGCCTGGCGGAAAGCATCCTGATCGGCATCCTGCCGCCCCTGGCCGAAGACCTGCGGGTCTCCATCAGCCTGGCCGGCCAGCTCACCACCCTGTTCTCCCTCGGCTTCGCCCTCGCCGCACCGCTGCTCGGCTGGCTGACCCGGCGCATCGAACGCCGCCGCCTGCTGCTGGCGACCCTGCTGCTGTTCGCCCTCAGCAACGCGCTCGCCGCCCTCGCTCCGGGCTATCTCGGCCTGCTCCTGGCTCGCCTGGGAATGTCGGCCTGTTGCGGGCTGCTGATCGTCCTCGCCAGCCTGCTCGCCGCCGAGCTGGCCGCCCCGGCCCAGCGCGGCCGGGCGATCGGCCTGATCTTCATGGGCATCAGCGGTTCGCTGGTGTTCGGCGTGCCACTGGGCGTACAGATCAGCGACTGGTTCGGCTGGCGCTGGATCTTCGCCGGCATCGCGGTCTATTCGCTGCCCTTGTGCCTGCTGCTCTGGCGCTACCTGCCGCAACGCCAGGCCGGCGACCTGCCCGGCCGCGAAGGCTACCTGCGGCAGTTGCGCCAGCCCGCGCTGTGGCTCGCGCAACTGGTATCGATCCTGTTGCTCGGCGGGCACTTCACCCTGTTCGCCTATTTCACCCCGTACCTGGCGAGCATGGCCGGTATTCGCTCGCCCGGCGAGATCAGCCTGATCCTCCTGCTGATCGGCCTGGCAGCGCTGAGCGGCGGCTATATCGGCGGCTGGCTGGCCGACCGCCTCGGCCACCGGCGCGCCCTGCGTCTGGTACCGGCGGCCTTCGCCCTGGCGCTGGCGGCGGTGCCGCTGAGCCTGGGCAGCATCGGGTTCCTGCCGGTACTGATGGTCTGGAGCGCGATCAGCTGGATGATCTCGCCGGTGGTGCAGAGCTTCCTGCTGCGCAGCGATCCGGCCAGCGGTTCCGCCGGCGTCGCCCTGAACACCTCGGCCATGCACCTGGGCGTGGGCCTCGGCGCGGCGCTGGGCGGCCTGGTGGTGGCGGCACTGGGAGTCGCCGCGACGCCCTGGGTCGGCCTCGCCCTGGTGCTGGCGGCGCTGGCCTGCGCGCTTGGCGCCAGCACGCTGGATGGCGCCACGCAAGCGCTGCCGTTCAGTCCCCCTGCACGGTGACGCTGGCGGTCATCCCGGCGCTCAGGTGGACATCCGCCGGCACCTGGTCGAGGCGGATGCGCACCGGAATGCGCTGCGCCAGGCGCACCCAGTTGAAGGTCGGCTCGACATTGGCCAGCAACTGGCCGTCCGGCGTCGAGTTGCGGTCGGTGATACCGCTGCTGATGCTCTCCACCGTGCCGTCGATCGGCTGATCGCCGCTCATCAGGCGGACCTGGGCGCGCATGCCGACGCGGATGCCGGGCAGCTTGGTTTCCTCGAAGTAGGCGACCACATAGAAGGACTGCTGGTCGACCAACGCCATCACCGCCTGGCCCGCCGTGGCGTAGTTGCCCTGGGCCAGGCGCAGGTTGGTTACCTGGCCGTTGCGCGCGGCGCGCAGCTCGCTGCGCTTGAGGTTGAGTTCGGCGATCTTCACCTGGGCCAGCGCCTCCTGGTACTCGCTGCGAGCGATGGCGGCATTGATCTGGGCGTTTTCCTTGTCCTCGGCGCTGATCGCGCCGATGCCCAGGCGGCTGCGCCGGGCCGCCTCGTTCTGGCGCAACAGGTATTGCTGGTGACGGGTCTCGGCGACGGCGCGGGCCTGCTCCAGGTTGGCCTGGTAGCGTTCCTGGTCGATGCGCATCAGCACGTCGCCGACCTTGACCACCTGGTTGTCCTTGACCTCCAGGTCGGTCACCCAGCCGGACACGTCCGGCGCCACCACCACCACGTCGGCCCGCACCCGGGCATCGCGGGTCCAGGGCGAGAGCATGTAGTAGCGCCAGAGCCAGATGCCGGCGAGGACAGCGGCAGCGACCACCAGCAGGGTGACGACGACGCGAAGCGATGCACGCATGCGAATCTCCTTCTCGGGGCGACGATTCAGGTCGTAGCCGCCCAGGTAATGCCACTCAACATCAAAATGAACAGGGCGCAGTCGAACAGCGCCTCGTGCCAGACCCAGCGACGCAACGGCGTTTTCTGGATCAGCACCCGCAGCGCGGCGGTGGCCGCCAGCGCCAGCAGGGCATAGACGAACAGCGGGCTGAGGTAGACGCCGCCCCAGGCCGATTCATGCAGACTCATGGCTTTCCTCCTGATGGCACCACTGCTGCCAGGTGAACAGCAGTTGCGCCAGGGCCGCGCGCGCCAGGCGGCTGGCTTCGTCGTCGTGGCGAGCGTCACGCTCCAGGGCTTCGCGCAACGGCAGGCTGATCCGCTCCAGGCGGTCACTGCGCGGACCCGCGGGACCGGCCTCAAGCAGTTCGCCCAGTTCCCCGAGGAAGCGGTCGCGCGCCTTGCGCAGGACGCCACGGGCGCCTTCCAGGCAGGCCCGCAGGTGGATCAGTTCGTTACCCAGGTCGAGCGCCAGGAGGCCATCGTCCCAACGCCGCCGCTCCTGCTCCGGCAACAGGTTGGCGTGCCGCGCCAGGCGCAACAGGCGGTCGGCCATGCGCCCGCCGAACCAGTTCTCCGCCTGCGCCAGCGGGCGCCGGGTGAGGCGGCCGAGATCGACGCAGGTGGCGTCCAGCAGGCGTCGGGTCAGCCAGCCCGGACGCAAGGTCAGCAAGCGGAAGATCACCACCGCGAAGCCGACTCCGATCAGCACGCCCTGGGCAGAATTCAGCAGGGTCGCGAGGTTGTAGTCCATCTGGTTGCGCGGCGCGACCAGGACGATGAAGTGGATCGCGAACGAGGTGGCGGTGCCGGCGGTAACCGGTACGGCCATGCCCAGGGTGGCGAAGAACAGCGGCACGCCCATCGCCAGGCAGAGCAGCGGGAAGCCATTCCACTGCGGCAGCAGCCACTGGCTGACCAGCATCGCCGCCGGGATCGCGTAGACGATGCCGCGCAGGAAGCTCAGGCCGATGGCCACCGCGTTGTCGCGGTTGGCGAACAGGCTGCACACCACCGCCGCCAGCAGCATCGCGCCGGACGCCGCCGGCCACGCGGTATAGATCCAATAGACCGACAGCCCGAGCAACGCCAGGGCGCTACGCGTACCGTAGAACAGCGCCATCTGCAGGTCGCGGTGCCAGGACAGGGTACCGGCGCTGCCCACCCGCCCCTCGACTTCGCCGCTGGCCACCGCGCGCATGCCCTTCTCGGCATTCACCGCCTTGAGCAGCAGCACCGAGCAGCGGGTCAGCAGGTACCGCTGGTCGTTGCTCCACTGCGGCTCGACCGCGACCTGCGCCAACTCCTCGCGCAGCGCCTGCATCGACGCCGGATCGGTTCCTTCCAGGGCGCTGGCCAGCGCGGCCAGCCAGCGCTCCACCCGGCGCTCTTCCTCTTCGCTCAGCCGCGCCCGTTGCCGGGCCACGCCGCGCGCGGTGCGCAACAGGCTGAGCAGGTCGCGCGAGAGCAACGCCAGGGCGCCGGCCCGGCGCCGCCCGCGCTCGCCTTCGAACCAGGCATGGTCGCGCTGCGCATCGACCTCGACGATCTTGCTCAGCGCGTTGAGCAGCCCCTGCGGCTGCCGCTGGCGCGGGTCGATCTCGCCGCGCGCGGCCTGCATGCCCAGCAGCCAGGTGGCGTGGGCCTGCTTGTCGAGGTTCTGCTCGACCCGCTGCGGCCAGAGGATCGCACTGACCGCCGAGGCGCAGATGATCCCCAGGCAGATCTCGGTACAACGCGCCACCGCCTGCTCGAAGACCAGCAGCGGCTGGTCCACCGCCGGCAGGCCAATGATCGCTACCGTATAGCCGGAAAGTACGAAGGCATAGGAAACGTGGTTGCGCAGGGAGGTCGAGGCCGCCGTGCAGAGCCCCAGCCAGAGCGAGATGGCCAGCAGGAACAACCAGGGCGCCTGGGCGAACAGCGCGATCATCAACACCGACATCGCGGTGCCGACCAGGGTGCCGAGCAGGCGGAACAAGCCCTTCGCCACCACCATGCCGGACAACGGCTGGGACACGATCAGCACGGTCATCAGCGCCCATTGCGGCTGCTCCAGGTCGAAGCGAAAGGCGCACCACAACGCCAGGCCGCCGGCCAGGAGCGTCTTGATGGCGAACTTGAGCGCCAGCGTCGAGGGTGCCAGGAACGGCTTCCAGTGAATGGGCACAGGGTCTTCCGAAACGGGGTCTACATCAGCATAGATAGCCGGCGAACGCCGAGGCGATATGTGCAGCCTATATTATTAGGCTGCTAACAATATCGTCCAGCGACATTCGTAGTATCCCGATCGCTGCGCCGGTGTTTTTCCAGGCGCAAAAAAAACGGGCGACCGAAGTCGCCCTAAGTGCCTTGCGTGCTCTGTGTATCCGGGAGGATCAGCCTTTGCGGCTATGGGAATCCTTCCAGATGAAGTAACCGACCCCACCGAAGAAAGCGACCATGAGGCCTACTGTAAGAATCCCTGCGAGAACCACTTCGTCGATGAACATGTTGATGGCCTCCAGTTGCCGGTTGGGTGTTGCTCGATGGGCTCAGATTAGCGAGGCGCGGCGGCGCAATATTGACTTGGATCAATCGCCCGGACGGGCTTTTTCGGCCAGGTGCATGACACTGACCCAGGTCAAGTTTCGCAGGAGGGAGAATGCGGTCGGACGCCGCAGATAACCGGGAAAAACCTGCCCGATCGCCGCACGTTGCCCGCAGGAATGCGCCGCCGGCGAACGCGGCGGCGGAGGCTTCAGCGCTTCTTCGGCTTGCCTTTCGGCTTCTTCCGCGGCTTGCCCAGCGGCAACACCTGTTCGAAGGCCTTGCGGACCTCCTGCAGGCGCTTCTCGTGCACGTCGTGGATGCGCTTGTCGCGCTCGGCGCTGAGGTCGATCACCTTGTCGTCGTCGTTCATGGCTGGGGGTACACCAGGCGGAAGGTCAGGTTCAAACGGGGCATGCAGGAGCGGCGGGTCTTCGCCACCTGATGTTGCCAATGATGCTGGGTTGCGCCGCGCATGACCAGCAGGCTGCCATGGGTCAGTTCCAGAGAGTGGGCGATGCGGGTCTGGCCCTTGCGCCGCAGGTCGAAGCGGCGGCTGCCGCCGAGACTGAGCGAGGCGACCAGCGGATCGCGGCGCAGCTCTGGCTCGTCGTCGCTGTGCCAGCCCATGGAGTCCTGGCCGTCGCGGTAGTAGTTCAGCAGCACGCCGTTGACCCGCTGGCCGACCTCGCGCTCCACGCGCTCGCGGATCTCGCCGAGCAACGCGGTCCATGGCAGCGGCCGGTGGACCTGGCCGGAATAACGGTAGGCGGCGTCAGGGTCGCCGTACCAGGCCACCAGGCGCGGGGTCGGATGCTCCTCGCCATGGATGCGCAGGATCGGCTGTTCCCAGGGCGTTTCCTGTTCCAGGCGCAACAGCCAGGCGCTCGCCAGCGGCGCATCCAGCCAATGCGGGAGATAGCGCAGGTCGGCGTCCGGCAGGGTCAGGGGTGCGTCGGCGAACAGGTCCATGGGCCGCAGGTTACTACGCCGCAAGGCCGCTGCTGAAGCCTGGAAAACCAGGGTTACACTTCGATGTCGATCAATTGTCCCTTGCGCGGCAGCTCGTCCGCCTGGGCGCTCTCCCCCGCCTCGTCAGCCGGCGCCTCGTCCCCCTCGTCGCTCCGCGCGTGCGCCTCGCCGCCCTGGCGGCGCTGGCGACGGCGGTATTCCTCTTCCAGCCAGCTTTCCTCGTCACGCTCCTGGCGCAAGGCGACGCCATCGCTGCCCGCGCCAGCCTGGGTCGGCGCGACCGGCGGCGTGGCCGGACGGGGCTTGGGCGGGTCCTGCTGGACGGTGACCGGGATCAGGCCCTGGGGGATCGGCGGAAGCATGCAGGCAACCTCTCTGGGTAGTGCCGCGTCATGGGTTCTCGCAGCGTGCCGGTTTGCGGCGTTCTTCTACAAGGGTTATCGGTCGACCCGCCGCTCGACTTGAGAAACAGCCGCCAGGCGGTCGCTCCCGTACCGACGGACGGCTCTCCGACGAAGCCGTGGCGCAACACGCAATCCATCGCCAAGCGTCGCTCAACGCCACGCGTTGCGGTACCATACCCGGCTTTTTTGGGAGGTGGACATGGCGCAGTATCAACCGGGGCAACGCTGGATCAGCGACAGTGAAGCGGAATTGGGCCTGGGGACCATCCTGGCCCAGGATGGCCGCCTGCTCACCGTGCTCTATCCGGCGACCGGCGATACCCGCCAATACGCCTTGCGCAATGCGCCGCTGACCCGCGTGCGCTTCGCCCCCGGCGATGAAGTGACGCACTTCGAAGGCTGGAAGATGACCGTTCGCGAGGTCGAGGAAAGCGAGGGCCTATTGGTGTACCACGGCCTCACCGCGCAGAACGAGCAGTGCACCCTGCCGGAAACCCAGCTCTCCAACTTCATCCAGTTCCGCCTCGCCAGCGACCGTCTGTTCGCCGGACAGATCGATCCCCTGCCCTGGTTCTCCCTGCGCTACCACACTCTCGAACGCCGCAGCCAACTGCTCCAGTCCTCGCTCTGGGGCCTCGGCGGCGCCCGCGCCCAGCCGATCGCCCACCAGTTGCACATCGCCCGCGAAGTCGCCGACCGCATGGCGCCGCGCGTCCTGCTGGCCGACGAAGTGGGCCTGGGCAAGACCATCGAGGCCGGCCTGATCATCCATCGCCAGTTGCTCTCCGGCCGCGCCGGGCGGGTGCTGATCCTGGTCCCGGAAAACCTCCAGCACCAGTGGCTGGTGGAGATGCGCCGGCGCTTCAACCTGCAGGTGGCCCTGTTCGACAAGGAGCGCTTCGCCGAAAGCGATGCCAGCAATCCCTTCGAGGACACCCAGTTGGCCCTGGTCGCCCTGGAGTGGCTGAAGGAAGACGAACGCGCCCAGGACGCCCTGTTCGCCGCCGGCTGGGACCTGCTGGTGGTCGACGAAGCCCACCACCTGGTCTGGCACCAGGACCAGGTCAGCGCCGAATACGCGCTGGTCGAGCAACTGGCGGAGATCATTCCCGGCGTCCTGTTGCTCACCGCGACCCCGGAGCAACTCGGCCAGGACAGCCACTTCGCGCGCCTGCGCCTGCTCGATCCGAATCGTTTCCACGACCTCGAAGCGTTCCGCCGGGAGAGCGAGCAATATCGTCCGGTCGCCGAAGCGGTGCAGGAACTGCTCGACCACGGCAGTCTTTCCGCCGGCGCGCGCAAGGCCATCCACGGCTTCCTCGGCAGCGAGGGCGACGAGCTGCTGGCCAGCGTCGAGGGCGGCGATGAAGAAGCTCGCTCGCGCCTGGTCCGCGAGCTGCTCGACCGCCACGGCACCGGTCGCGTGCTGTTCCGCAACACCCGTGCCGCCGTGCAGGGCTTCCCCCAGCGCGAACTGCACGCCTATCCGTTGCCGATGCCGAGCCAGTACGAGGAATTGCCGGCCGGCGAACACCCGGACCTGTATCCGGAAGTGAATTTCCAGCAGCAGTGGGAAGACGGCGACGACAACAACCGCTGGTGGCGCTTCGACCCGCGCGTCGAGTGGCTGATCGATACCCTGAAGATGCTCAAGCAGTTCAAGGTCCTGGTCATCTGTGCCCACGCCGAGACGGCCCTCGACCTGGAAGACGCCCTGCGCCTGCGTTCGGGCATCTCCGCCACGGTGTTCCACGAAGGCATGAGCATTCTCGAGCGCGACCGCGCCGCCGCCTACTTCGCCGACGAAGAGTTCGGCGCCCAGGTGCTGATCTGCTCGGAAATCGGCAGCGAAGGCCGCAACTTCCAGTTCGCCCACCACTTGGTGCTGTTCGACCTGCCGGCCCACCCGGACCTGCTCGAGCAGCGCATCGGCCGCCTCGACCGGATCGGCCAGCGACACACCATCCAGTTGCACGTACCGCACCTGGAGAACAGCGCCCAGCAGCGCCTGTTCCAGTGGTACCACCAGGCGCTGAACGCCTTCCTCAATACCTGCCCCACCGGCAACGCCCTGCAACACGAGTTCGGCCCGCGCCTGCTGCCGCTGCTCGACGGCGGCGAGGACAAGGCCTGGGACGCGCTGCTCGCCGAAGGCCGCGCCCGTCGCGAAGCCCTCGAAGCGGAGCTGCACAGCGGTCGCGACCGCCTGCTCGAGCTGAACTCCGGCGGCGCCGGCGAAGGCGAGGCGCTGGTGGAGGCCATCGAGGAACAGGACGACGACTTCGCCCTGCCGATCTACATGGAGCGCCTGTTCGACGCCTACGGCATCCACAGCGAAGACCATTCGGAAAATGCCCTGATCCTCAAGCCAAGCGAGAAGATGCTCGACGCCGGCTTCCCCCTCGGCGACGACGAAGGCGTGACCATCACCTACGACCGTGCCCAGGCGCTGGCCCGCGAGGACATGCAGTTCCTCACCTGGGAACATCCGATGGTTCAGGGCGGCATGGACCTGGTGCTGTCCGGCTCGATGGGCAACACCTCGGTGGCGCTGATCAAGAACAAGGCGCTGAAGCCCGGCACCGTGCTGCTCGAACTCCTGTTCGTCAGCGAAGCCGTGGCACCGCGCGCCCTCCAGCTCGGCCGCTGGCTGCCGCCGCAGGCCCTGCGCTGCCTGCTCGACGCCAACGGCAACGACCTGGCCGGCCGGGTGTCCCTGGAAACCCTCAACGACCAGCTGGAAAGCGTGCCACGGGTCAGCGCCAACAAGTTCGTCCAGGCCCAGCGCGATGTGCTGGCCAAGCAGTTCGACGTGGCCGAGGGCAAGATCGTCCCGCGCCACGAGGAACGCGTGGCCAGGGCCAAGCAGCAGTTCGCCGCCGCCATGGACGAGGAACTGGCGCGCCTGACCGCGCTCAAGGCGGTCAACCCGAGCGTCCGCGACAGCGAGCTGGACAGCCTGCGCACCCAGCGCGAGGAAGGCCTGGCCCTGCTCGACAAGGCCTCCCTGCGCCTCGAGGCGATCCGCATCCTGGTCGCCGGCTGACGCCCGGCAACGGCTGCGCGAAACGAGAAGCCATGGGCATCCCCCATGGCTTCTTTCATTTCATTTCCAGCGAAGGCCGCAACGGCGGATGGCCGCGCGGCGACCGTTCGCCCCGTTCCCCGGCCCCCGCCGGGCCGCGAGCCGGGCGTCGCAGCGGAATCGCGACGGTCGCCCTGCGACTTATTGACCTCCGGCAAAGGTCCGCCGGCCGCGAGGGTCTACAGTGTCCTTGAAGTTTCAAGAACGCCCGGCGGGCGGACACTCACTCTGGAGGGACACCTTATGTACGATCGCATTCTGGTAGCCGTGGACGGCAGCCCGGTCTCCGACCGCGCCCTGGAAGAGGCCATCAAGCTGGCCGGCCTCAGCGGCGGCAAGCTGCGCGTCATCACCATCGTCGACAGCCCGCTGCGCCACCTTCCCGACTACGCGGTGTACTACAACCCCGAGCCGCTGCGCGAAGCCGCGCTGAAAGCCGCCGATGACGTCCTGGCCAAGGCCCGCGAGAAGGTCGAGGCGAGCAACGTCGAAGGCGCCACCTTCGATCGCGTCTGCCAGGAGCGCGCCAGCGAGGAAATCGCCGAGCGCATCGAGCTCGAGGCCCAGGCCAGCGATGCCGACGTGGTGGTCATGGGCACCCATGGTCGTCGCGGCATGCGCCGCCTGATGCTCGGCAGCGTGGCGGAAGGCCTGATCCGCGTGGCTTCGCGTCCGGTCCTGCTGGTCCGCGACAAATAAGGCGAAAGCCGACGAAAAAGGCCGTGGGGGGAATCCTCCACGGCCTTTTTTCTTTCAGCCCCCGTCGCTCACTGGGCTGCCCTGGGCGCGCGGCAACTGGCGAAGATGTCCAGCGCCGGCTGGTACAACGAAGTCTGTACGTCCAGCAGGCCGAGCACCGAGTGGAACAGGTTGTCGTGGCTCAGGTCCTTGTCGTCGCGCTTGCCGTCCAGGCAACTGCGCTGGATGCCCCAGTTGCCCAGCGCCTGCGGGGCGAACCACATGACCATCGGCACGTGGATCTGCGCCTGGGGCGCGATCGAATAGGGCGCCGCGTGCAGGTAGACGCCATTCTCGCCCAGCGACTCGCCGTGGTCGGACACGTAGATCATCGCCGTATCGCGCTTGTCGGCATTCCGCTTGAGCAATTCGATCACCTTCGTCAGGAAGTGGTCGGTATAGAGGATGGTGTTGTCGTAGACGTTCACCAGCTCTTCCTTGCTGCAACTGCCGAGCTGGTTGGTCCGGCATACCGGCTGGAAGCGCTCCATCTCCTTCGGGTAGCGCTCGTAGTACTCGGGACCGTGGCTGCCATCGGAGTGCAGGACGATGATGGCGTCGTCCTGCAGCCCGTCGATGTACTCCTGCAGGCCTACCAGCAGCGACTCGTCCAGGCAGTTCTTGCCGTCGCAGAACGGACTCGGCTGGGTCTTCGGGATGTCCCGGTTGGGCACCCGCAGGCAGGTGCCCTTGCAGTCGCTGTTGTTCTCCAGCCACAACACCTGCACGCCGGCACGCTGGAGAATGTCCAGCAGGCCTTCGTGGGTCTTGGCCTTCTTGTCGCTGTAGTCCTCGCGCGGGTACTGGGAGAACATGCAGGGCACCGAGACCGCGGTGGAAGTGCCGCAGGAACGGACCTGGGTGAAGTTGACGATGTCCTGCTTGCTCAGCTCCGGGTTGGTCTCGCGGGCGTAGCCGTTCAGCGAGAAATGATCGGCACGGGCGGTCTCGCCGACCACGAACACCAGCAGCGATTTCTTCTGTCGCTGCAGCGCAGCCGGCGCCTGGCGGGCGTCCAGGCCGATCGGCTCGACCACCAGATGCTCCTTGATCACCAGGCGCTGCTTGGCGTACTTGCCCACCGCGTAGATGTAGTTGGTCGGGTTGATGAAGTGGGTCAGCTTGTCTTCCTCGCGGAAGATCGGGGCGTAGGTGGAATAGAAGCTGCCTACCATTACCGCGACGATCAGCAGGCAGCCGAGCAGCGTCAGGATCTTGTTCAGCAGGCCGCGGAAGAACGGCCGGTAGCGTACCGGCCAGAGCCAGATCAGCAGCGAAGGCAGGACACCGAGCAACAGCAGATAGCCGAGCAGGGTCGGGTTGACCAGGTCGCCGGCCTCGGTGGCGTTGGTCTCGAAGACGTTCTGCACCATCACCGTGTCGATGCTGATGCCGTAGCTGCCCATGAAGTAGGTCGCGCCGGCCGAGCACAGGGCGACCAGGGTCAAGGCCGGCTTGAGCAGCGGGCGGAAGGAAACCAGGGTCAGCAGGAGCGTGAAGGCGGCCCACAGGAACGCCGCGAACGAGGCGAAGAACGCGAAGCCCTTCAAGCCTTGCAGCGGCACCAGGCCATGCAGGGCCTTCCAGGTCGCCGCGTTGTAGAACACCACCAGAACCAGCGCGAACAGCATCACCAGCCGGGTCGAACCGATAGCCGGCAAGAAACGCTTGATACCCCCACCCATTGAAGCAACTCCTGAAACGTAACGGACCGCCGCCACCCCCCGTGGCGGGGCGCCCGAACTCTATCGGGCGCCTGGTCAAAATTTCGTGAAGCCTCGCGAGCCCTCGCGGGCGCAGCGATCATGCCCGTGGCGATGGAGCCGGAACAAGCTCAGCTATGCCTTTTCTCCCCGGGAAAATGCCGAAACCGGCCGTATGTCGGCGGCCAGCGACTTCCTTCCATGCCGACCTTGCAGGTGGCTCCCGCTATCTATACTGGAAGCACAATGCCACCCCCAGCCCGCACCCGCGCCGTCCGCGGGTTTTCCGTGTCCAGGGAGACACCGCTATGGATTGGCAAGGCCTGCGCTTCCTCGGAGAGTCTCCCGTCGACGGCTACGTGCTGCAGAACTGCACCTATTCGCCGTCGCTGGTGGCGCTCGCCTTCCTCGTCGCCTGCCTCGCCGGGTACACGGCACTGGACATGGTCGAGCGGGTCGGCAACAGCCTGAGCCACCCGCGCCTCTGGCAATGGATCGGGGCGTTCTGCCTGGGCAGCGGCATCTGGGCCACGCATTTCGTCGCCATGCTCGCGTTCCACGCGCCGATCGCCCTGCGCTACGACCTGCCGATCACCGGCCTGTCGCTGCTGATCGCCGTCGCCGCCTCGTACCTGGCGATGTACATGACCGCCCGCCCGCGCTTCGGCCTGCTGCCCTGCCTGCTCGCCGCCTGCTGCATCGGCCTGGGCATCGCTGCCATGCACTACACCGGGATGGCGGCGATGCGCTCGGTGGCCACCCAGTACTACCAGCCATCGTTGTTCGCCCTTTCGGTACTGATCGCCATCGGCGCCGCCTTCACCGCCCTCGCCGCGGTCCCCTACCTGCGCGGCCGGCGCAGCGCGCGCTACCGCTACATGAAACTGATCGCCAGCCTGCTGCTGGCCGGCGCCATCGCCGCCATGCATTTCACCGGGATGGCCGCGCTGGTGCTCAGCGTACCCGCCGGCACGCCGCTGGAACTGCAAGCCAGCGCCGACTCGCTGCGCCTGGGCTGGCTCACCGGAGTGCTCGCCAGCGCCATCGCCGCCTGCGGCATCTGGGCCGCATGGTCGGAGAAACAACGGGAGCGCCGGCTCAGCGAAAACAGCCGGGTCAACGCCCTGCTCAACCAGCTCGACCACGCCCACGCCTCGCTGCGCCAGATGGCTCGCTACGACAGCCTGACCGGCCTGCAGAACCGCACGGCATTCAACGAAGTGTTCGTCCAGCACCTGGAGAACTGTCGCCTGAGAGGCAAGGGCCTGGCGGTGATGTTCCTCGACCTCGATCACTTCAAGCGGATCAACGATTCCCTCGGCCACGACTCCGGCGACGAGCTGCTGAAGATCGTCTCCGAACGCATCCGCAGCGTGTTGCGCGATAGCGACGTGGTGGCGCGCTTCGCCGGCGACGAGTTCTGCGTGCTCGCCGACCTCACCCAGGACCACGAGGCGCACATCCTCTCGCAACGCCTGATGCAGAAGATGAAGGAACCCATCGCCCTGGACGGGCGCACCCTGGTGATGACCGCCAGCGTCGGCGTCAGCCTCTACCCGAACGACGGCGAGCAGTGCGAGGAGCTGCTGAAGAACGCCGGCCTGGCCCTGCACCAGTCCAAGGCCTGCGGGCGCAACAACGCGCAGTTCTTCAGCCGGCAACTGCTGGTGCGGGCGACCCAGGAACTGCAGATGGAGGAGGAACTGCGCCAGGCCCTGCGCGACGACCAGCTGGAGCTGCACTACCAGCCGATCCTCGCCCTCGCCGACGGCGAGGTACACCAGTTGGAGGCATTGGTGCGCTGGCGCCATCCGACCCAGGGCCTGCTCGGTCCGGACCGCTTCATCGGCCTGGCCGAAGCCAACGGCATGATCGACCAGCTCGACGACTGGGTGCTGCGACGCGCCTGCCGCGACCTGCGCAGCCTGCACCTGGCCGGCCACGAACGGCTGCGGGTGGCGGTCAACTGCTGCGCCAGCAATCTCGGCCGGGCCAGCCTGGTCGACGAAGTCCGTCATGCGCTGGAGCAGGCCGGGCTGGCGGCGTGCTTCCTCGAACTGGAGGTGACCGAGGACGCGCTGATGTACAACATCGACCAGACCATCCCGCTGCTCGAACGCCTCCGCGAGCTGGGCGTCAGCCTGTCGATCGACGACTTCGGCACCGGCTATTCGTCGCTCGCCTACCTGCGGCGCCTGCCGCTGGACGCGCTGAAGGTGGATCGCTCGTTCATCATGGACATCCCCGCCTCGCAGCGGGACATGGAAATCGCCCAGGCGATCATCGCGATGGCCCAGAAGCTCCATCTGAAAGTCGTCGCCGAGGGCGTGGAGACCCCGCAGCAACTGGCGTTCCTGCGGGAGAACCATTGCGAGCTGGTACAGGGCTACCTGTTCAGCCGGCCACTGCCGCTGGCGGCCCTGGAAGAGTTCCTCCGCGCCTACCGCTTCGACGCCGCGCCGCCGCTGCGCAGCCTGAACCAGGCCTGAGGTTCACTCGACGGCGGTCCGGTATTGCTCCACCAGGGTCGCCGGATCGCGTTCGAGATTGCCCTGGCTGCCGTGCAGACGCATCAGCTGTGCGGCCAACCCGCTCATCGGGGTGGCCGCGCCTTGCTCGCGGGACAGCTTCACCGCGGTATCGAGGTCCTTGAGCAGGGTCCGTACGTGCCACTTGACCGGCTCGTAACGGCTCTCGGCCATTTGCGGGGCGAGGATCTGCAACGGCTTCGAGTCGGCGAAGCCGCCCGCCAGCGCCGGAGCGACCAGGCTGGCGTCGACTCCGGCCCGCTCCGCCAGCGCCACCACTTCGGCGATCACCAGGGCGTTGCAGGCAACGATCATCTGGTTGCAGACCTTGGTCACCTGCCCGGCGCCCACTTCGCCCATGCGCGTCAGGCGCTGGCCGAGCCGGGAGAGGACCGGCCGCAGGCGCTCGATATCCGCTGCGCGTCCGCCGGCCATGATCGCCAGGCTGCCGCTTTCCGCGCCCGGCGTGCCGCCGGAGACTGGCGCGTCGACCCAGCGCGCGCCGCAGCGCGCCTCCAGCTCGGCGGCCATCTCGCGGGTGGCGGCCGGCTCGGCGCTGGAGAAGTCCACCAGCAACTGCCCGGGCCTGGCGTTCTCGACGATGCCGCCGGCGCCGAACACCACTTCGCGCACCGCCGCGGTATCGGCCAGGCAAAGCATCAGGATTTCCGCGTCGGCGGCCAGTTCGGCCGGGACCTCGACGGCTTTCGCGCCTTCGGCCGCGAGCAACTCGCGTTTGCCCGGCGAACGGTTCCACACCGCCAGCGGATAGCCGGCGGCCAGCAGCCGGCGGCACATGGGCACACCCATCAGGCCGAGACCGGCGAAGGCAAGGGAAGGCAGGGAAGCGGACATGGCGGACTCCAATACGCAGCGAATGGGCACGGGGAGCGCCATATTACCCGCGAGGCGCCGGCGAGCAACGCCGCGACGGCTGCCCAAGCGGGCCGCGCACCACTATACTCCCCGGGTTTTTTCCGCCATTGAACCGGAGAACTCTCCCATGTTGAAACGCTCCCTGGCGCTCGCTGCCGGCATCGCCCTGTCCCTGTCCGCCGCGCTCGCCCACGCCGAAGCCCTGAAAGAACTCAAGGTCTCGGCGATCCCCGACGAAGCGCCCACCGAACTGCTGCGCAAATTCAAGCCGCTCGGCGCCTATCTGGAGAAGCAACTCGGCATGCCGGTGAAGTTCGTCCCGGTGGCCGACTACGCCGGGGTGGTCGAGGCGCTGGCCGCCGACCGCCTGGACATGGCCTGGCTGGGTGGCTTCACCTTCGTCCAGGCGCGGCTGAAGACCGGCAACGCCATCCCCCTGGTGCAGCGCGAGCAGGACCAGCAGTTCACCAGCAAATTCATCACGGCCGATCCCCAGGTGAAATCCCTGCAGGACCTGAAGGGCAAGACCTTCGCCTTCGGCTCGGTCTCCTCCACCTCGGGCAGCCTGATGCCGCGCTACTTCATGCAGAAGGACGGCATCGTCCCCGAGCAGTTCTTCTCCCGCGTCGCCTACTCCGGCGCCCACGACGCCACCGTAGCCTGGGTCCAGGCCGGCAAGGTCGACGCCGGCGTGCTGAACGCCTCGGTCTGGCAGAAGCTGGTGGACAGCGGCAAGGTCGATACCGCCAAGGTCAAGGTCTTCGCCACCACGCCGACCTACTACGACTACAACTGGACCGTGCGCGGCAACCTCGACCCGGCCCTGGCCGAGAAGATCAAGCAGGCCTTCCTCGCCCTCGACCCGGCGAAACCGGCCGACAAGGAGATCCTCGACCTGCAGGCCGCCAGCCGCTTCATCGAGACCAATCCGGACAACTACAAGGGCATCGAGGAGTCCGCACGCGCCGCCGGCCTGCTGAAGTGAGCCTGAGCCTCGACGGCGTGGACCTGGTCCACGCCGACGGCCAACGCGCCCTCGCCGACATCCGCCTGCGCCTGGCCGCCGGCGAACGGGTGGCCCTGATCGGACCTTCCGGCGCCGGCAAGACCAGCCTGCTGCGGGTGCTCGCCAGCCAATGGCGGCCCAGCGCCGGCCGTGTCGAACTGCTCGGCGAGGAGCCCTGGGCGCTATCCGCCGCCGCCCGCCAACGCCTGCGCGCGCGCATCGGCCTGGTCCACCAGGCGCCGCCGCTGCCGCCACGGCAGCGGGTGGTCAGCGCGGTACTGGCCGGACGCCTCGGCCAGTGGCCGCTGTGGAAGAGCCTGGCCAGCCTGGTCTATCCGCTGGACCGCGCCGGCGCCCACGACGCGCTGCAACGCCTGGATCTCGGCGACAAGCTGTTCCAGCGCTGCGACCAGCTTTCCGGCGGCCAGTTGCAGCGGGTCGGCATCGCCCGGGTGCTCTACCAGCGCGCCGAGCTGATCCTCGCCGACGAACCGGTCTCGGCCATGGACCCGGTGCTCGCCGGCCATACCCTGGCCCTGCTCAACCGCGAGGCCGCCGCGCGCGGCAGCACCCTGCTGGCCAGCCTGCACGCGGTGGACCTGGCGTTGCAACACTTCCCCCGGGTGATCGGCCTGCGCGCCGGACGCATCGCCTTCGACCTGCCCGCCGGCGAAGTCGACCGCGCCGCGCTGGACGCCCTCTACGCCAACGAACAACTGCAAGCCGAGCGCGCCAGCCCGGCCAGCGAACCCGCCGTGGTGCACATCCCACGATGCTGAACGCCGCTTCTCCACCGCGCGATCCCGCCGCCCTGCCGCGCCTGCTGCTGACCCTGGCCGCGTTGCTGCTGCTCTGGCCGGGGCTGCGCCTCAGCGAACTGGATATCCCCGGCCTGTTCAGCGGCGACAACGCACGCACCATGGGCGGTTTTCTCGCCGGCTTCTGGCCGCCGGCGCACGATCCCGAGTTTCTCGCCCTGCTCGGCCGCGCGACCCTGGAAACCCTCGCCATCGCCACCGCCGGCATGGCCCTGGCCTGGCTCCTGGCGTTTCCCGCCGCACTGCTGGCGACCCGCGCCCTGTCGCTCTCGGCACTGCCGCGCGGCGGCCTGCCGGCCTGGTGGGCACGGGCACTGCGCTGGCCGGTGCGCGGCCTGCTGATCCTCCTGCGCAGCGTGCCGGAAATCGTCTGGGCGCTGCTGTTCGTCCGCGCCGTGGGCCTGGGGCCCACCGCCGGGGTGCTGGCCATCGCCATCACCTATGCCGGCATGCTCGGCAAGGTCTACGCGGAAATCTTCGAGTCGGTGGATCCGCGCCCCACCCGCGCCCTGCTGCTGTGCGGCGGATCGCGGCTGGCGGCGTTCGCCTACGGGGTGCTGCCGAACGCCGCCGGGGAAATGATTTCCTACACCGTCTATCGCTGGGAGTGCGCGATCCGCGCTTCGGTGGTGATGGGCTTCGTCGGCGCCGGCGGCCTAGGCCAGCAGATCGACCTGTCGCTGCGGATGTTCGCCGGCGGCGAGGTTGCCAGCATCCTGCTGACCTTCCTCCTGCTGGTCCTCCTCGCCGACCTGCTGAGCCGCTTCCTGCGCGGGAGGCTGGCATGAGCCGGACCTGGCGCCTGCTGCTCTGGCCGCTGCTGGTGGTGGCCGCGGTGGGCGCCTCGTTCGCCTATCTGGACATGGACACCGCAGGTCTTTTCAGCGGCAAGGGACTGGGCCAGATGGCCGCCTACGCCAGCGAGTTCTTCCCGCCCGACCTGTCCGCTCCGCACCTGCGGGCGATTGGCCGGGGGCTGCTGGAAACCCTGGCCATGTCGGCCATCGGCACCCTGCTGGCGGCGCTGCTCGGCCTGCTCTTCGCGCTGCCGGCGGCAGGTCGCTTCGGCGTGCCGGCGCAGAGCCTGGCGCGACTCCTGCTCAATGCGCTGCGCGCGGTGCCGGAGCTGGTCTGGGGCGCGCTGATGGTGCTGGCGGCCGGGCTCGGGCCGAACGCCGGGACCCTCGCCCTGGCGCTGCACACCGGCGGCGTGCTCGGCCGGCTGTTCGCCGAAGCCCTGGAGAACACCCCGGCGCAGCCCGCCGAGGCCTTGCGCCTGGCCGGCAGCGGACGCCTCGCGGCATTCGCCTATGGCACCCTGCCGGGGGTCTGGCCGCAACTGGTGGCCTATACCCTGTACCGCTGGGAGAACAATATCCGCATGGCCAGCGTGCTCGGCTTCGTCGGTGCCGGCGGGCTCGGGCAGATGCTCTATTTCAGCCTGAGCCTGTTCCAGCAGGCCCAGGCCGCCACGGTGATCCTGGCCATGCTGGTCCTGGTGCTCGGGGTCGACAGCCTGAGCGCCTGGGCGCGGCAGCGCTGGGTCAGCCAATAGGAAAACGCGCCGCCGCGCCCGTTCGAGGAAATTTACGAAGCCCGCCGAAGATCGGGCATCATCGGTGCTCGGAGCCATCAGGGAGGCACCCCGCCTCCTGGTGTCCAGGGAGAGGAAGGAACCATGCGCAAACCACTGCTATCCGCATTACTGCTGGGCCTGCTGGCCCTCGGCGGCTGCAGCCTGCCCCAACAGCAGGCCGGCGCGCCGACCGAGCAGCGGCTCGGCACCCAATGGGGCGAAGGCGTCGCCTCGCCGGTCACCTCGGTGGCCCTGCGACGTCTATCGGAGCAACCGGTCGATCGCCGCCAGGTGTTCTACAGCGCGAGCCGCTTCGATGGACGTGCCATCAAGGAACTGCCCCTGGCCAAGGGCAGGGTGGGCTTCGCCGTACTCGACGAGGATGGCGGCAAGTTCGACCTCGTGCAGCACCGCAGCACCCTGCAATTGCAGGGTCGTGAAGGCCAGCGCTACCGACTGTGGCTGAACAACCTCGGCAACGCGACCTACGAGGTGGTCGCCACGGTGGACGGCCTGGACGTGCTCAACGGCCAGCCGGGCAGCCTGAAGAACCGCGGCTATGTGCTGGAACCGGGCGAGAGCCTGGTGATCGAGGGCTTCCGCAAGAACGAACGGGAAGTCGCGGCGTTCCGCTTCGCCAGCCCCGACGATGCCTACGCCAGCAACAGCGCGGCCGGCGACAGCCGCAACCTCGGCGTGATCGGCGTGGCCCTGTTCGAGCTGGACGCTCCGGCCAGCGGTCGCGAGGCGCCGGCCGACGGACCGCAGGCATTTCCCGCCGACGCCCGGAACGGCGGCGGCTACGCGCCGCCACCACGCTATCGCGACTGAGGCATCTTCACGAAAACTGCGCGGCGGCGTTCCTTCATAAGCAATCCATCTCACAGGAGCCGCCGATGAACCGCTTTTCACTGCCCCGCCCCGACGCACGCCAGTGCGTCGCCGGCCTGGGTTTCTCCGCCCTTCTGCTGCTGGCCTCCTCGGCCAACGCCGCCGCCTGCCGCGACATCACCAGCGTGCAGCAAAGCGCCGACGCCACGCGCAATACCTCGATGGGCGGCCACGTGACCCAGCACATCTACGGGATGACGCCGCCGTCCGGCTCGTCGCAGAAAGACAAGACCCTGTTCAAGTCGAGAGGCAACTACGACGCGGCCTGGCGCCAGTACGGATACATCGACAACCCGGTGGCCTGCAGCGGCAACAGCAAGTTCCAGGTGGTTTCCCTGGAGAAGCTGCACATGGGCAAGATCGATGCCTACTCCTGCAAGCAGGCCGACGGCCAGGGCGTCTGCACGCGCTGGGATACGTACATGGCCAAGGAGATTTCGTACGGTTTCGTCCTGAAGGACGGCAAGTGGATCCTCAATACCCTCTACCCGGTTCCCCTCGACTAGGGCGCAGGCCGTCCGCGCCGGCCGCCCCATTGCAGGGAGCCGGCGCGGCCGTCCGGGTCAGAAGGTCAGCGTGCCCAGGCCCATGCCCGGGTCGCTGAAGCCGGAGCGACCATCTTCCATGCGACCGCTGAAACGCCGCAGGAAGCTGTCCGCCCCCTGCGCGCTGACGCTGAAGTCGTACCAGTTGCCGCTGCTGCGCAGCGAATAGCGGACTTCCCGGCGCTGTCCCGGCGGCACGTTGACGGTACGCCGCTCGCCCTGGCGATAGACGTTGTCCTTGACCGTCAGCTTGACCGGATGGCGGCCACGGTTGATCAGTTGCACGCGCAGGTTGCCGAACAGCGGCTCGTAGTCGATCCGCACTTCCGGCAGCGGCGCCTTGCGCTCCGCCAGGTCGCGCCGCAGGTTGCCGCGAAAGACCCGGAGGAAACCGTTCGGACCGTGCACTTCCAGGTGGTAGTCGCCGCTGGCGTCGCCCTGGAAGCTGTCGTGCAGGCGCTTGCGCGCGCCGACGGTGTAGCGTTTCGGCGGGTTCTCGCTGTCGAGCAGGTCGAACACCTGGAACACCGCGCCGGCCTTGCCGGTGTTGGCGAAGGTCAGGCTCAGCGCATCTCCGCCGCTGCGGTAGCGCGCATGCACGCCCAGCTCGTAGGGCAAGGCGCGGGCCGGACGGATGCCCATTTCCTGCTTGGGCATGGCGGCCACCGCCGGCGGCTTCGGCTTCGGCAGCTTGATCTGGCTGGCGACGATGGCGTCGGCCTGGCTGGTGTCGGGCAGTTCGGGGAACGGCTCGTTGTTCGGGTTGGCGAAGTTGAACGCCGAGGTCAGGTCGCCGCAGACGGCACGACGCCAGGGACTGATATTCGGCTCCATGACCCCGAAGCGCTGCTCCAGGAAGCGGATCACCGAGGTGTGGTCGAACACCTGGGAGTTGACCCAGCCGCCCTTGCTCCACGGCGAGATCACGTACATCGGCACCCGCGGGCCGAGGCCGTAGGGCTGGTTGCGATAACGGATATCGCCCTTGGTGTGCCATTCGAGGGTGGCGTCGGCGGTGGTCTTGCCGCGCAGCGTGCCGTCCTTGTTCAGGCTCGGCGCGGCCGGCGGGGCGACGTGGTCGAAGAAGCCATCGTTCTCGTCGAACATCACCAGCAGCGCGGTCTTGCTCCAGACCTCCGGGTTGGCGGTCAGCGCGTCGAGTACCCAGGAAGTGTACTCGGCCCCCCAGATCGGGCTGGACGGGCCGGGGTGTTCGGAGTACTTGGCCGGGGCGACGATCCAGGACACCTGCGGCAGGCTGTTGGCCAGCACGTCGCGCTTCAGCGCATCGAGCTTCCAGGTGCTCAGGCCGTTGACGATCAGCGGCGAGTCAGGCGCCGCGGCGCGGTACTGGCGGAAGCCGATCAGCGGGTTGTCGGAGAAGTTGTCGGCCATGTCCTGGTAGACCCGCCAGGTGATGCCGGCGGCCTGCAGGCGCTCGGGATAGGTGGTCCAGGTGTAGCCCTGCTCCACCGGGCCGTTGCTGTCGTGGTCGTTGGTGGTTACCGGACCACCGTGCTGGCCGAGCGGGTCGTTGGTGCCGGTCCAGAGGAACAGCCGGTTGGGGTTGGTGCCGCCCTGGAACGAGCAGTGATAGGCGTCGCAGATGGTGAAGGCGTTGGCCATCGCGAACTGGAAGGCGATGTCCTGCTCCTTGTAGTAGCCCAGGGAACGCTCGGTCTTGGCCGGCAACCACTTGTCCATGCGCCCTTCGTTCCAGGCCTGCTGGGCGTCCGGCCAGGTGTGCGGGGTGCCGTCGACGCGCTGGGCGCTGGTGGTGCTGGTGTCGAAGTGGTAGGGCAGGATCTCGCCCTTGCTGCCCTTCTGGTGCCAGACCCGCTGGCCATCGGGCAGCGGGATCGCCATGCGGTCGCCGAAGCCGCGGACGCCCTTGAGGGTGCCGAAATAGTGGTCGAAGGAGCGGTTCTCCTGCATCAGGATCACCACGTGCTCGACGTCCTTGAGGTTGCCATGCCGGCGGTGCGCGGGAATCGCCAGGGCCGCCTGGATGCTCGACGGCAGCATGCTGGTGGCGACGGTGGCGCCGACCGTACCGGCGGCCAGGCGGATGAAGCTTCTTCTGCTTTTCGAAATCATCGGGGGACTCACCAGGTCAGGGTGTGGCACAGGGCTGCCGAGCGCATCCATGACGCCCGCAGGCTCACTCGGCAGCAAGCTGTTCGAACCCCGACGACGCTAGTGAGGGAAAAAGACGCTTTGGTTTCAACACGCTTTGCAACAACTATTCATGCCAACTTCATCACAATTTGAGATCAAGATTTTGGTCTAGGCCAGATTCCACTTGACAGCCTTCGCCGGCACTCTCCTCACGCTCTTCCCCGCCATTGCAGGAGCAATACCCCCGCCACCACCAGCGCCAGGCCGAGATAGCCCTCCCAGGACAAACGGCGCACCGGGAAACCGGCCCAGCCGAACTGGTCGCAGAGCGCCGAGACCAGCATCTGCCCGGCCACCACGCACGCGATGAAAGTGGCGGCACCCAGGCGCGGCGCGACCAGGATCGCCACCGTCAGGTAGGCCGCGCCGAACAGCCCGCCGAGCCAGCTCCACCAGGGCGCGCCGCCGAGGCTGGCGGTAGCCGGCAGCGGCACCCGCACCAGCAGCAGGCCCAGGCTGACCACCCCGAGGCTGACGCCCAGCGAAGTCAGGCTGGCGCTCAGCGGATGGCCGAGCAGGCGCCCGAGCAAGGCGTTGCTGCCGGCCTGCAGCACCACCATGCCGCCCACCGAAACTGCCATCAGTACCATCAGATAATTGGGCATGCTGATTCTCCTCCTCCGGCCCTTGCCTCTGGAGCAGAGTTTTTGCTATCCACTTCGCGAATGGAAATCGATAGTTGGTACACCTTCCATGCAGCAGATTCATGACCTACGCCGTATCGACCTCAACCTGCTGGTGGTGCTCGACGCGCTCCTCAGCGAGCGCCACGTGTCCCGCGCGGCGCAGCGCCTGGCCATGTCGCAGCCGGCGGTCAGCCACGCCCTCGGGCGTCTCCGCGAACTGTTCGGCGATCCACTGCTGGTGCGGGTGAAAAGCCGCATGCAGTTGACCAGCCTGGCGCTGGAGCTGGCGCCGAAGCTCCAGGCCAGCCTCGACCAGGTACGCGGGGTGATCGGCGGGCCGACCTTCGAACCGGTGCGCAGCCGACGCCACTTCCGCCTGGGCATGTCCGACTACGGCGCCTGGGTGGTGCTGCCGGCGCTGCTGCGCCAGCAACAGGCGCTGGCGCCCGGGGTGAGCTTCGGGATAGTCCTGGAACCGCGCCTGGAAACCGCCCGTCAGGTCGCCGAAGGACAGCTGGACTGCGCGCTGGGGGTATTCCCCCTGCTTCCGGAGGGCGTGCGCGCCAGGCGCCTGTTCGAGGAGCGTTTCGTCTGCGTCTGTCGGCGCAGCCTGTTCGACCGCCCCGACGGCCTGTCCCTCGACCGCTACCTGGCGGCCCGCCACGTGCGCGTCTCGCTACAGGACAACCCGGCCGAGGAAGTCGACAGCGCCCTGGAAAAACGCGGCCTGCGCCGGCAGGTGGCGCTGACCCTGCCGCACTTCACCGTGGCCCCGGCGCTGCTGGCCGGCACCGACCTGGTACTGACCATCGCCGAACGCACCCTCGAAAGGTTGCGGCTACCCGAGGAACTGGCGCTCTGCGAGCCGCCGCTGGCGATCCCGCGCTTCGACTATGTGCAGATCTGGCGCGGCGACGCCGAGCGCGAAGCGGCCGGCGCCTGGCTGCGGGAACAGATCCAGGCGGCGGCGCGGAAGATCTGAAGAAGAGTCAGGAAGGCTTTTCCAGCTTGCGCAGCATCTCGCCGACACGCTCGCCGAGCATTTCGTTGGCCGACAGCTTGAGGCCGCGCGCCAGTTCCACCTGGACCACGTGTTCCGCCAGCGGGCGCAGGCGCAGGAACACCTTGGCCAGCTCCTGCAGGTCCGGCGCCCCGGGCAGCAGGTCGGTGCCGCGGCCGTCCACCAGGTGGGTGACGATCAGGCGGACGATTCCCGCCGCCAGATGCTCGGTGTCGCTGCGCAACTCGCCGAGTTGATCGAGCAGCGCCTCCAGCGGGATGCCGCTGCGGTACAGTTCCAGCCCGGCCTGGAACAGCCGTGGACTGGGGATCTTCATGCGCTCGCCGTCGAACAGCAGCAGGCCCAGCGCCTGGGCCTTGTCGATCACCCGGTCGTTCAGTTCGTCGCCGAAGATCGCCTGGAGTTCGTCGAAGCCGATGCTGCCGGGCGTCTCCAGGTTCCACTCGCCGATGATCGCCTGGTCCAGGCCGAGCACATGGTCGAGGTCGCGGCCCTGTTCCCAGGCTTCCAGCAGTTCCTTGATGTTGGCGCTGGAATAGCCGCGCTCGAGCAACTGGCTGATCAGCCGCAGGCGCTTGAGATGACTGTCGAAATACACGCCGACCCGGCCGCGCCGCTCCGGCGGCGGCAGCAGGCCGCGGTCCTGGTAGGCGCGTACGTTGCGCACGCTGCTGCCGGCCGCGCGAGCCAGTTCGTCGACGCTGTATTCGCGGGCATCCTCGGCGGACGGCTGCTCGCCACGTTGCAGCAGGCGCTGCAGGAGGGTCAGGGGTGTGCTCATGGAGGCGGATCATAACGAGGCCCGCCGAACGGCCACAACCTCCGGGGGCGCAACGCTCTTTGCCGGCGTCCGGATGCGCGGGCGCCAACCAAAGACTGGACTCGTCGGTCAGCCGCTTCTCCGGCACCACCGCCAAAACCCGGGGGAAACGTCCCGAGCCTTCTGCCCCGGGCCTTCCGGCGCCGGTAGCAAGTGCCGTAACACCGGCGTGAAGAGACTTCCCAGGGCTGGCGCAACGCCTGCTTATGGGCCAGCATCAACCATGACATCAATCAATGTCACAATAACGACAAGCCAGCCTGGAGAGAGCCATGTCCCAAGGCGCCTGGGTACCCACTCCCGACGATCTCGATCACTTCCGCCAGGTCCAGCGACTGGCCTATACCTGCTGCGAAACCATCCACGGCGAACTGCGCGCCGGCATCAGCGAGAGGGAAGCCGCGGCGCTGATGAAGACCTGGCTGCAGGATCATGGCGTCGACGACTGGTTCCACCAGCCCTTCGCCTGGTTCGGCAGCCGCACCTCGTTCAAGGGCTTCGACGGCCTGCGTCATCTCGGTGGCTTCAACCTGGCCTTCTACCCCGGCAAGCAGCGCCTGGAGGAAGGCATGCCGTTCATCCTCGACTGCGCGCCGACCCTCGGCGCCTATACCGCCGATGTCGGCTACTCCGGCGCACTAGGCCACAACCTGTTGCAGGAGCGGCTGATGGACGACCTGCTGATACACCGACGCACCATCCTTGACCTGGTCCGCGAACGGCGCCCCCTGGCCGAAGTCAGCCAGGCGGTCGACCGGCTCTGCGTGATCCAGGGCACCCTGCCACGGCACAAGGCCTATCCCTTCGAAGTGCTCGCCCATCGCGTGGAAAAGCTCGGCAACCGCCGCGGTCCCTCGGTGGCGCGCTTCGGCGTGCGCAACCTGTACACCCTGACGCGCAACGCGCTGGTCACCGGCAAGCGCGAAGGCTGGTCGCCGCTGTGGTCCAGCGGCAAGCGCTCCGAGCACCCGCCGACGCCCGGTCTCTGGGCGGTGGAACCGCACCTGGGGCTACGCGGGGTGGGCGCCAAGTTCGAAGAACTGCTGGTGGTCACCGAAGACGACGCCTACTGGCTCGACGACGACCTGCCGCACGTCCGCCGCTGGCAGGCGCGCGGCCTGCTGCCGCAAGCACGGGAGGCCGCATGAACGCGCTCCTCGCCCTCCCCGACCTGCAGCCGGAACGCCTGTTCGTGCAATCCGGCGACGTGCGCCTGGCGGTTCATTGCTGGGGCGCGCCGGACAACGGCAAGCCGACGCTGCTGATGGTGCATGGCTACCCGGACAACCACGAGACCTGGCTGCCGCTGATCCGCCAACTGGCCGGGCGCTACCGCATCGTCGCCTACGACGTGCGTGGCGCCGGCGCTTCGGACAAGCCACGCTGGAGCCGCGACTACCACCTGCAGCGGCTCAGCGAAGACCTGCAGGCGGTGATCCGCGCCACCAGCCCGGACCGCCCGGTACACCTGCTGGCCCATGACTGGGGCTCGATCCAGACCTGGGAAAGCGTCACCGATCCGCAGTGCCGACCGCTGATCGCGTCCTATACCTCGATCTCCGGGCCCTGCCTGGACCATGTCGGTTTCTGGATGCGCGAACACCTCAGGCAGCGCAGTCCGAAGGCCCTGAAAGCGGTATTCGGCCAGTTGCTCCACTCCTGGTACATCGCCTTCTTCCATACCCCCGTCGTACCCGAGCTGCTCTGGAGCGCCGGCCTGGCCCGGCTCTGGCCGCAGTTCCTGAAGCACGCCGAAGGCGTCCGCCATCCGCAGGTCAACCCGACCCAGGCCAGCGACGGCCGGCACGGGGTCAAGCTGTACCGCGGCAACTTCATCCGCAGCCTGTTCCGTCCGCGCAAGCGCCACACCGAAGTGCCGGTGCAACTGATCGTACCGACCCGCGACCGTTACGTCGGCGCCCAGCTGTTCCAGCACCTCAGCCTGTGGGCGCCACGCCTGTGGCGGCGCGAGGCGAGCGTCGGCCATTGGCAACTGCTGGCCGAGCCGGAGCAACTGGCCGGCTGGCTCGGCGAGTTCATCGACGCCCAGGAAACCGGCGAGTCGCCGCCGGCCCTGCAACGCGCCCAGGTCCGGCCCGACGCGCGCTCGATGAGCGGCAAGCTGGTGGTGGTCACCGGCGCCGGCGGCGGCATCGGCCGTTCGACCCTGCTCAGCTTCGCCGAGCGCGGCGCCAGCCTGCTCGCCGCCGATCTCGACCTGGAAGCCGCCGAACGCAGCGCCGAACTGGCCCGCGCCCTTGGCGCCACGGCCCATGCCTACCAGGTCGACGTCGGCGATACCCAGGCCATGGAGACCTTCGCCGAGTGGGTGCGCGACACCCTCGGAGTCCCGGATGTGGTGGTCAGCAATGCCGGCATCGGCATGGCTGGGCCGATGCTCGACACCTCGCCTGCGGAATGGGAGCGCCTGCTGCGGGTCAACCTGTGGAGCGTGATCGATGGCTGCCGCCTGTTCGGCCGGCAGATGGTCGCGGCGAACAAGCCGGGGCACCTGGTCAATGTCGCCTCCGGCGTGGCCTTCGCGCCGTCGCGCAACTACCCCGCCTACGCCACCAGCAAGGCCGCGGTACTGATGCTCAGCGAATGCCTGCGGGCGGAACTGGCCGGACGTTCGATCGGAGTCACCGCGGTGTGCCCGGGCTTCGTCGATACCGGCATTGTCCAGGCCACCCGCTTCGTCGGCATGGACGCCGAACGCCAGGCACGGCGCCAGGCGAAGATCCAGCGCTTCTACAAGCGACGCCGGCTCAGCCCGGACACCGTCGGGGAAAAGCTGGTGCGCGCCGTGGAGCGCAACAAGGCGGTGGTCTCGGTGGGCAGCGAGGTGCACCTCGGCGCCCTGCAATGGCGCTTCGCGCCCTGGGCCACGCGGTTTCTCGCGCGCTTCGACCTGACTTCCTGAGAGCCTGCCATGAGCGAATTCCACCACAAGCTGGTCCAGCGCAAGGTCCGCTTCGACTTCAGCGATACCCCCCTGCACTGGGTTCCCGGCGAAGCGGAAGCGTCCCAGGTGATGAACGTCCTGCACATGCTCCTGCCTTCGGGCGAACTGTGGTTCTGCCGCCTCTACAACAAGGCCCTGCCGTTGGTTAGCGACGCCCGCCTGCGCGACGACGTGCAGGGTTTCATCCGCCAGGAAGCGATGCATTCGCGGGCCCACGACGGCGCGATCCAGCGCTACCTGAGCAGGTTCGACATCGACTCCAAGCCGTTCACCGACAAGATGGATTTCCTTTTCGAACGCCTGCTCTGCGACTACCCGCTGGGGCAGAACCGCCTGACCCGCGCCCTCGACGGCTGGTGGCTGCGCCAGCGCTGCGCGATCATCGCCGCGGTGGAGCATTTCACCTGCGTGCTCGGCAAGTGGGTGCTGGAGGCCCGGGAGCTGGATCGCCGCGGCAGCGACCCGGTGATGCTCGACCTGCTGCGCTGGCACGGCGCCGAGGAAGTCGAGCACCGCAGCGTCGCCCACGACCTGCACGTGCACCTGGGCGGCAGCTTCGTCACCCGGCAACTGACCATGCTGTTGGTCATCGCGATACTGGTCTACCTGCTCGCCGACGGCACCCGCACCCTCCTCGACCAGGACCCGAGCCTGCGCGGCGCCAAGCGCCAGGGATTCCTACGAACCTGGTGGCGGCTCGGCAAGCAGGGCCTGCTGCCGAACCTCGCGCGCACCTTCCGCGACGTCGCCCGTTACTTCAATCCCTGGTACCACCCCGAGCACGAGGCGAATACCCAGGAAGCCCTGGAATACCTGGCCAACTCGCCGGCAGCCCGGCGCGCGGCGAACGCCTGAAAACAATTCACTGGAAATACCGGCAAGCGCCGCGGAAGCTGGAACTTTCCCGGCGCTTGTCCATTGTTACGTCAGGGCGAGTCAAACAAGGCCGGCAGACGGAAGGTAATTTCCGTAAGCCTGAAAAATGTCGCTCGATAGAATAATTGAAAATAACGGGCGCGCGACGTGAGACTTTGCAAAAGCCAGCCATTCCTGCTGATGGCATTTTGAAATGCAAGCAAAATAAAAGTAAGAAAAGTTACCCTATCGATCGGAAATTAAAGAAAGAAAAGCGAGCGAGAAGAGAGTCGGGAAATACGCTCTTCGCGCCCGCCTTCGTATTTATCCGGCCTGCGGAAACTCACTGGCCAGGCAGCGTGATCTCCCGTTCCGAAACGATGATCTTGTTGACCAGGCCGTACTGCACGGCCTCCTCCGCGTTCAGCCAGAAGTCGCGCTCGGTGTCGGCGCTGATCTTTTCCGGCGTCTGCCCGGTGGCTTCGGCGAAGATCCGGTCGAGGCGTTCCTTCATCCGCACGATCTCGCGGCGGTAGATCTCGATATTGCTCGCCGGCCCCTGGATGCCGCCCGACGGCTGGTGCAGGAGGAAGCGGGTATTGGGCAGCGAATAGCGGTTTTCCTTGTCCGCCGCGGCATAGATCAGCGCGCCGGCGCTGGCAACGCTGCCGGAACCGATCATGATGACCTTCGGTGTGATGAAGCGGATCGCGTCGAAGATCATGTCGCCGGACTCGACGTGGCCACCCGGGGAATTGACGAACATGTAGATCGGATCGTCGCTGATCGAGGCGAGGATGTGCAGCTGCTGGACGACGTCCTTGGCCATCTTCTCGTCGACCCCGCCGGTGACGAACACCTTCCTGACCTTGAGCGCGTACTCCATCAGCTTGGCGCCGATGGCGCCGTGGGAGTCGCCGCCTTCGCGGTCCTTGTCATCGGTTTTCATGCAACCTCCTGGAACTGTTGGTAATCCATCCGGCAAACCTTTCAGGGCATGCGTTCGTTGTTCGCCAGGGCGCGGATATATATCCGTTAACGCGCCTCTTCCGAGCGGCCCATTATGCATCAGCCAGACACTTTCGAAAGGCTTGCTTCAACTTCGAAAAGACCGGCGAAGGTAATCTCGTGAAGCATAGCCATGCAGGGCCGCGACGCACGTTTCCCGGAAACTAACAGATTTGTAAGTTGCCTCGTAAATACCTACCAGAATTAACAGTTAACAACGCGATTACCCTGCAAGAATTAACAGCTATTTCTTCGAGCCTGCCAAAAGTAATAGTACACCCCGCTCTTGCTTCGGGTGCCGCCGCTTCCCTGCCAACCACGCTGGCTACGGCGCGCTGAAACGTCGACGGGTGGAACCTGTCCGGCGAGGCGTGCGGTGCCCGTGTTCGCCGAATCGATGGATTGTTGAAGAGGACGCAGGGATGGTTCGTTTCGCTCGCTTGCCGCTATCGCCCTACCAACGGGACATCTGGGTCGCCGCCGCGCAGTTTCCGGAACTCGACCAGTACACCATCTTCAGCTACGACCGCTTCACCGGCGAGGTCGATACCCAGGCCCTGGAACGGGCGCTGCTGCAGGCGGCGCGAGACACCGAGGCGTTCCGCCTGCGCCTCGGCGAGACGGACGGTACGCCGTACCAGTGGCTGGACACGGATGCCGAGTTCGAGGCGCGCCACGTCGACCTGCGCGCCGACCGCGACCCCGAGGCCGCCGTGCGATCCTGGCTGCGCGACGCCTTCCGCCACGCCTACCCGCTGGACGGCCGCAGCCTGGTGGACCTGGCCCTGCTGCATAGCGACCAGGCGCTCTACGTCTACGTGCGCACCCACCATATCGTCAGCGACGCCTGGGGCCTGCAGCTATTCCTCAGCCGGGTGCGCGCCGGCTACCTGGGCGAGCTAGGCGAGCCACAGGCGCAGATGCCGACGGCTTCCCTCCTGGCGCAGCTCGAGACCGACGACTACTCCGGTTCGGAACAGTACCGCGGCGACCGCGCCTATTTCGCCGAGGCCCTGGAGGGCCTGGAGCCGGCCCTCTTCACCCGCAGGCGCCCGGCCGGGCTGCGCCGCACCGCGCGCCACAGGCTGACGCTGGAACGCACACTGCTCGATGCGATCCGCGATCGTGGCGAATCGCCCTTCCTGTTCCTCTCCGCCGCCGTGGCGCTGTACCTGGCGCGGATCCACCAGAACGACGACGTGGTCCTCGGCGTACCGGTGCTGAACCGCGCCGACCGCGCGGCCAAGCAAGTGGTCGGGCACTTCGCCAATACCCTGCCGCTACGCATCCGCACCGCGCCGGAACAGACCGTCGACGAATTCCTGGCGCAGTTGCGCGAGGCGACCCGGACGCTGCTGCGCCACCAGAAGATGCCCCTCGGCGACCTGTTGCGCGGCGCCTCGCCACTGTTCGACACCACCCTTTCCTACATGCGCTGGCCCGCCGCCCAGGCGATCCCGAGCGCCAGCGTCGAGACCGTGGCGCAAACCCACGCCCATGACCCGGACGCGCTGGCCATCTGGGTCTCCGAGTTCGACGGGCACAGCGACGCGCAGGTGGATTTCGAATACGCCTGCGATGTGTTCGACGCCGACTTCCCCATGGACGCCGCGGCGCGGCATATCGAAACCTTCCTGCGCGCCCTGGTGGAGGGCGGCGAGCGCCGCCTCGGCGAACTCGATCCGCTGTCGGCCGCCGAGCGCGAGGAACTGATCCACACCCGCAACGCCACCGACCAGGCATTCCCCGAGCAGGCTACCCTGCCCACGCTGTTCGCCGAGCAGGTGGCGCGCACCCCGCAACGCACCGCGCTGCTGGAAGCCGACGGCGGCACGCTCAGCTATGCCGAGCTGGACGCCAAGGTCCAGGCCGTGGCCGACGCCCTGCGCGCAGCGGGTGTGAGGACCGACGAGCGGGTAGCGCTACTGGTCGCCCGCGGTCCCCACCTGCTGCCGGCGATCCTTGGCGTGCAGCGCGCCGGCGGCGCCTATGTGCCGATCAATCCCGACCATCCCCTGGAGCGCGTCCGCCTGCTGTTGGAAGACTGCGGTGCCCGCGTGGTGCTGGTGGACGAGCGCGCAGCGACACTCGGCGAGAGCCTCGGCGAGACGCGCGTGCTGCACCTCGAACGCCTGCCGCAGAGCACCGGCGACCTGCCGGCGGCCAACGTGGCGCCCGGCGACTTGGCCTATGTCATCTATACCTCCGGTTCGACCGGCATGCCCAAGGGCGTCATGGTCGAGCACCGCTCGGTGGTCAACCGCCTGAACTGGATGCAGCGTCGTTATCCGATCGGCGAACGCGACGTGCTTCTGCAAAAGACTCCGGTGACGTTCGACGTATCCGTCTGGGAGCTGTTCTGGTGGAGCTTCACCGGCGCCCGCCTGTCGCTGTTGCCGCCCGGCGCCGAGAAGGACCCGCGGGAAATGCTGCGGAGCATCCAGCGCGACGCGGTCACGGTCATCCACTTCGTACCGTCGATGCTGACGCCGTTCCTCGACCTGCTCGACGGCGACCCGACCGCCCGCGCGGCGGCAAGCTCGCTGCGCCTGGTGTTCTGCAGCGGCGAAGCCCTCGCGCCGTTGCAGGTCACGCGCTTCCGCCGGCTGTTCGGCGACGCCGTGCGACTGGTCAACCTGTACGGACCGACCGAGGCCACCGTCGACGTGTCCGACCATGAATGCGCCAGCGACAACCCCACGCGGGTCCCGATCGGCCGGCCGATCGACAACCTGCGCCTGTACGTCCTCGACCGCGCACTCAGGCCGCAGCCCCTCGGCGCCGTCGGCGAGCTATATATAGGAGGCGTCGGCGTCGCCCGCGGCTACCTGAACCGGCCGGAGCTGAACGCCGAGCGCTTCCTCGCCGACCCCTTCGTCGCCGGCGGCCGTCTCTACCGTACCGGCGACCTGGCCCGCTGGCTGGCCGACGGCAACCTCGAATACCTCGGCCGCGCCGACGACCAGGTGAAGATCCGCGGCAACCGGGTCGAACCCGACGAAGTACGCGACCGCCTCGCCGCGCTTCCCGGCGTACGCGACGCCGCGGTCGTGGCACGCGATTCGGCGGTACGCGGCACGCACCTGGTCGGCTACTACGTGGCTGCGGCGGAACTCGACCCCGGTCAATTGCGCGCCGGACTTTCGGCGACGCTGCCGGACTTCATGCTGCCAGCCTTCTTCGTGCGCATCGACAGCCTCCCGCTCAGCGCCAACGGCAAGCTCGACCGCCGGCAACTGCCGGCACCGCCGGAACAGGTGGCGGCGGTTGCGCCGCGCACGGCGACCGAGGCCGAACTGGCGGCGGTGTGGGCCGATGTCCTCGGCGTGGCGGAGGTCGGCGTGCACGACGACTTCTACGCCCTCGGCGGCGACTCGATCCTGATGCTGCGCATCCGCGCCGCCGCACAGCGGCGCGGCCTGGGCTTCGAACTCGCCGACCTGATGCGCAACCCGACGGTGGCGGGCCTCGCCGAGCGCCTGGTGCGTCCGCTCGCGGAGCGAAGCTACCAGCCCTTCGAACTGGTTTCCGAAGTCGACAAGCCGCGCCTGGAAGGGCTGGAGGACGCCTTCCCGACCAGCCGGCTGAGTCTCGGCCTGCTCTTCCATAGCCGCCAGCGCCCCGACTCGTCGGTCTACCACGACGTGTTCCACTACCGCTTCGACCTGGCCTGGGACGAAGCCGCGTTCCGCCACGCGCTGGACCGGGTGGTCGCCGCCTATCCCGCGCTGCGTTCGTCGTTCGACCTCAGCGGTGCATCCGAACCGCTGCAACTGGTGCATACCCAGGCGCGCAGCGAACCGCTGATCCTGGACCTGCGCGGCAACCCGGAGGCCGGGACGGTGCTCGACGAGCACATCCGCCAACGCCGCTTCCATCGCTATTCGCTGCAACAGCCCGGGCTGTTCCTGTTCGCCGCGTTCGTCCGCGAGGACGGCCTGGACCTGGTGTTCAGCTTCCACCATGCGATCCTCGACGGCTGGAGCGTGGCCAACCTGATCGTCGCGCTGGTCGCCGCCTACCGTGGCGAGCCGCTGCCGGGCCCCGCGCCGGCGCTGGCCTGCCATGTCCGCGAGGAGCTGGCCGCGCTGGCTTCGCCGGCCGCCGTGGGGTACTGGACCGGGCTGCTGGAGGGCGCGAGGATGACCCGCCTCGACGGCTTCGGCGCCCACGAGCCGCAAGCCGCGCAAGGTCCGGCCAGCCATCGCGAAGCGCTGCCGGACGGGCTGCTCGAACGACTCAAGGCCACTGCGGCGCAACGCGGACTACCGTTGAAATCGCTGCTGCTCGCCGCCCATTGCCTGACCCTGCATCTGTTCTCCCGCAGCGACAGCGTGGTCACCGGCGCGATCAGCAACGGCCGCCCCGAACTGCCCGACGCCGACCGCATGGTCGGCCTGTTCCTGAATACCGTGCCGGTCCGCTCGGAGATTGCCGGGCATAGCTGGATCGAGGTAGCCGATGCGCTGTTCCGCCAGGAGCGCGACGGACACGCCCATCGCCGCTATCCGCTCAGCGCCATCCAGCAGATCGTCGGCGACGAACTGAGCAGCGCCTTCAACTACGTCAACCTGCATGTCCTCGAACCGCTGTGGCAACTGCGCGACTTCCGCGTCTGGGAAGAAACCAACTTCGCCCTGCTGGTCAACGTGATCGCCACGCCCAGCGACGGCATGTACCTGCGCATCGACAGCGACGGCCGCGGTATCAGCCGCAGCCAGGCCGCGCTGATCGGCGCGACCTTCGTCGAGCTCCTGTGGCGCCTCGCCGAGCATCCCGACGAAGCCGCCGACTTCGCCTTCCTCGCCCCTCGCCGCGACGCCGCTTCCCAGCCCGAGCCGCTGGTCGACGTCGTCAGCCTGTTCGAACGCCAGGTCGAGGCGCTGCCGGGCAGCGCCGCGCTGGCCTTCGAGGAGCAACGCTGGACCTATCGCGACCTCGACCATGTGGCGCGCTGCGTGGCCACCCGCCTGGTCCGCGCCGGCGCGCGCCGCGGCGATGCGATCGGAGTGGCGCTGAACCGTTCGCCGGAGATGATCGCGACGATCTGGGGCATCCTGCGCGCCGGCCTGGTCTGCGTGCCGCTGGACGTCAGCTATCCCGCGCAGCGCCTGGCGCTGATCCTGGAGACCGCACAGCCGTTCCGGGTGGTCGCGCATCCCGAGCACGCCCATGTCGCCGCGGCGGAACGGGTGCTGCCGGTAGAGGAACTGGTCGCCGACATCGAGCCCGAGACCTTCGCCGCGCCGCAGCTCGACGAGCTGGCCATGCTGCTGTTCACCTCCGGTTCCACCGGGCGGCCGAAGGGCGTCGAGCTTAGCCACCGGATGTGGGCCAACTACACCCAGTGGCAATTGCGCGTCGCCAGCGGCGTACCGGGGCTGCGCACCCTGCAGTTCGCGCCGCTGAGCTTCGACATGGCCTTCCAGGAGATCTTCTCCACGCTGTGCGGCGGCGGCGAGCTGCAACTCATCTCCAACCGCGAGCGGATGGACCCCTCCGCGCTGCTGCATGTCCTCGAACGCCGCCAGGTCCAGCGCGTGCTGTTGCCCTTCGTCGCCCTGCAACGCCTCGCCGAGGCCTCCAACACCCTGGGCGTGCGCCCCGGCTCCCTGCGCGTGGTGGTGTCCTCCGGCGAGCAGTTGCGCATCACCGAAGACGTCCGCGCGTTCTGCGCGGCGATGCCCGGGCTGCTGCTGGAGAACCAGTACGGTCCCACCGAGACGCACCAGGTCACCTACCACTCGCTGAGCGGCGATCCGGCGCACTACCCGGACCTGCCGCCGATCGGCCGGCCGCTGGACGGGGTCGAGGTGCAGGTGCTCGACGCCGCGCTGCGCCCGGTACCGGTCGGCGTTACCGGCGAGCTGTACTTCGGCGGCGACTGCCTCGCGCGCGGCTACCACCGCGCCCCCGAACTCACCGCCGAGCGCTTCGTCGAACATCCCTGGCGCCCCGGCGCCAGGCTCTACCGCACCGGCGACCTCGGGCGCATCCTCGGCAACGGCGAGATCGTCTGGCTCGGCCGCGCCGATACCCAGGTCAAGGTCCGCGGCTTCCGCATCGAGCCGGCCGAGGTCGAGCTGGCGATCATGCGCCAGGCCGAGCGCCAGCCGGGCCTGCGCGGCGCGGCGGTGGTGGCTCGCGAGCGCCAGGGCAACGATGCATTCCTCGCTGCCTTCCTGCTCGGCGAGCCCGAGGCGGTGGATCTCGCCGAACTGAAGCAGGCGCTGCGCAGCGAACTGCCGGAACACATGGTGCCGGCACACTTCGCCTGGGTCGACGGCTTCGCCCTCACCCCCAGCGGCAAGCGCGACGACGCCGCCCTGCGCGCACTGCCGCTGGAGCACGGGACGAACATCGAGTACCTGGCCCCGCGCGACGACTACGAGCGCACCCTGGCCGGACTCCTCGGCGAGTTGCTGGATCGTCCCCGGGTAGGCATCCGCGACAGCTTCTTCGACCTCGGCGGCACCTCGCTCAGCGCGATGCGCTTCATGCTGCTGATCGAGAAGCGCTATGGCGTCGACCTGCCGATGGCCGCGCTGATCGAGACGCCGACCGTGGAGGGCCTCGCCGAACGCCTGCGGGAACGCTCGGCGGTGCGCGCCTTCGACCCGCTGGTACCGATCCGTGCCGGCGGCAGCCGCCCGCCGCTGTTCCTCGTCCACCCGCTCGGCGGCCACGTACTCTGCTACCTGCCGCTGGTCCGCGCACTGCCGCCGGACCAGCCGGTATATGCCCTGCAGGCGGCCGGCACCGGCCAGGGCAGTACGCCGCTGGCGGTCCTCGAGGACATCGCCGCCAGTTACCTCGCGGCGATCCGCCGGGTGCAGCCGGAAGGCCCCTATTACCTCGGCGGCTGGTCGTTCGGCGGCTTCGTCGCCTACGAGATGGCCCGGCAACTGCGCGCGCTCGACCCGCAGGCGGTCGCCCAACTGATCGTGCTCGACTCCATCACCGTCGACCGCAACCACGCCGGCAGCGCCAGCGACGAAGCCCTGCTGCTGTTCTTCTACTGGGAGCTGGTCTGGTTCGAGCGCAGCGACGAGGAGGTCGAGCCGCTGCCTGAAGGCGCGAGCCTGGAGCAGAAGCTCGACCACATCGTCGAACGCGCCATCGAGGCCGGCGTACTTCCCGCCGGCACCCCGCGCGCCACCGTGCAGCGGCTCTACGAGCTGTTCCGGGCGAGCTGGCAGGCACTCATCGGCTATCGCCCGGAAGTCAGCGACCAGGACATGACCCTGCTGCGCGCGGACGGCCCGCTGCCGCTGGCGCTGAAGCCGATGCACGACGCCGCCGGCACCCACTACGGCGACCCGAAGAACGGCTGGCAGCACTGGACCAGCGGCCGCCTCGATGTGATCGACGTACCCGGCGACCACCTGGTGCTGATGAAAGAACCCTATGTCGAGACGGTCGCGGCAGAGATCGCCGCGTTGCTCGAACCCTCCACCTCCAGCGAACGGACCCGCCCATGAGCAGACATCCCCTGAAGATCGTCATCGCCGGCGCCGGCATCGGCGGGCTCGCCGCGGCCGCCTGCCTGAAAGCCGCCGGCTTCGAGGTCGAACTCTACGAGCGGGCCAGGGAGCTGCGCGCGGTCGGCTCGGCGCTGTCACTGATGCCCAACGCGCTGACCGCCCTGGAGAGGGTCGGCGTGCGCCCTGACCTTACCCGCGCCCAGGCCTTCGACTCGCTGCGGTTCCTCACCCGGCGCGGGCGACCGATCCGCGCCATCGACTTCGGCGGCCTGGCCCGTCAGCTCGGCCAGCCGAGCCTGGCGATCCACCGCGCGAGCCTGCAGCAGGCGCTGCTGGAACAGGCCCGCGACTGCCGCATCGAACTGGGCGTGAGCGCCACCGGCTACCTGCGCCACGCCGACGGCGAAGGCGTCACCGTGCTCTGCAGCGACGGCCGCGAAGTGCACGCCGACGTGCTGATCGGCGCCGACGGCTTCAACTCGGCGATCCGCGCCACCATGACCGGCCCGGAGCGTCCCACCGACTGGCACTACGTGATCTGGCGCGCCACGCCGGCGTTCCGCCATCCGAAGGTGACGCCGGGCTACGTCGCCCATTACTGGGGCCGTGGGCAGCGCTTCGGTCTCGCCGACATCGGCGAAGGCAACGTCTATTGGTGGGGCACCCGCAACATGCCGGCCGAACAGGCGAAGGACTGGCGCGGCGGCAAGGCGGGCATCCAGCGCCTCTACGCCGGCTGGGCCGACGAAGTGCAGGCGGTCATCGAGGCGACCCCGGAGGCCGACATCAGCAGCCTGCCGGCCCAGGACCGACCGTTCCTGGAGCGCTGGGGCGACGGCCCGGTGACCCTGCTCGGCGATGCCGCGCACCCGATGCTGACCAGCCTTGGCCAGGGCGCCGCCATCGCCATCGAAGACGCCGCGGTGCTGGCCCACTGCCTGGCCACCATCGACGACCCGCAAGCCGCCCTGCGCGCCTACGAGAACCGCCGTCGCGACCGCGCCAGGGCGATGGTCGAGACCTCGCGGGCGCTGAGCCGCATCGAGCAGTTGGAGCATCCGCTGCGCACCGTCGCCCGCGATCTCTACTTCCGCTTCGCTCCGGAGCGAACCTTCGCCCGGCAGAACGAACTGGCACTGACCTTCCCAGGAGTCGAATGATGGCCGAGATACGACGCCCGCTGTCCGCGGTGGAACGCTGGTACTGGCTCAGCGACCAGTTCTCCGCGCTGAACGTGATTTCCCGGGTGCGGGTCCATGGCCGGTTGTCCATCGACGACCTGCGCCGCCCAGTTGGCCCGCCAGCACGATGCGCGGGTCAGCCTGCTGCACGTGTACGACCCG
>NZ_JBQENS010000011.1:163053-210088 GCF_052044465.1 Pseudomonas sp. 22490
CCGCGCTGGGTGCCCTGCGAGCGGCCCATCCCGCTGCGCGAGGTGCGCGGCGGCGGCGAGGAGCAATGGCTGCGGGAAATCAACGAGCGCGAATTGCCGGAACGCATCGATCCGGACAGCGGGCCACTGATCCGTACCGTGGCGATCGCCACCGACGCCGGCGCCCACGACCTGCTGGTCGTGGTACCGCACATCATCGCCGACGGCACTACAGTGCTGACCCTCGCCGAACAATGGCTGACCCTGGCCGCCGACCCCGCCGCGCAACCCTGGACCGCCAGCGCCCTGCCGCCGGCGGAGGATCTGCGTCCGCGCCGCTTCACCGGCGACGAAGGCGCGGCGCGCCTGGCCGAGCAGACCGCCCAGGACGAAGCGCTGGTCGGCCGCCACCGCCCGGGCCGGATCGAGCCGAGCAACCCGGTGCCGCTGGAAGCGCGGCGTACCCGCCTGCTGCACCGGGAGCTGGACGGCGCGCAGCTGGAACAGCTGCAACGACGCGCCCGCGAACACGGCACCACGGTACACGGCGCGCTGACCGCGGCGCTGGCCATCGCCGCCGGCCACGACCACCAGCGCCGCCCTAGCCACATCGCCATCGGCTCGCCGATCGACTTCCGCGACGAACTGGAGCCGCCGGTGCGCCCCGACGAAGTAGGCACCTACGTCGCCACGGTACCGGTGGTGCTGGACATCGCCCGGCCGTTCTGGGAGGTCGCCCGCGCGCTCACCGACGACCTCGGCGAACGCCGTCGCCAGGGCCATCATTTCAACCTGGTCACCCTGGTCGCCAGCGCTGCGCCGCGCTGCATGGCCGACGCGCGGCCATTCATGGCCTTCATGGAAGCCGAAGGGCCGATCAACCTGTGCTCCTCCAACATCGGTCGCTATCCGTTCCCCGAGCGGATCGGCGCCTTGCGCCTCTCCGACGCGCAGTTCCTCACCGGCATCTCGGTGAACGGCTACTTCGTGGCCGCCATCAACTCCAGCCATGGCCGGCTGTTCTGGAACTTCACCTATATCGACGAAGCGGTCCCCGGCGAACGCGCCGAACGCCTGGCCGAAGATTGCCTGGGCACCCTGCTGTCGGCGATCCACGCCCCCCAACGATCCGCCCTCGAGGAGCAATGACATGTTATTCACCAGCAAACCTCTCTCGCCCCAGGGCCGCCACGTACTGATCACCGGCGCCTCCAGCGGCCTCGGCCGGGAAACCGCGCTGCACCTGGCCGAACAGGGTTTCCAGGTGGTCGCCGGGGTGCGCCGCCAGGAGGATGGCGAGCGCCTGGCGAACGCCTGCCCGTCCGGCCGGATCAGCACGCTGCTGATCGATGTCACCGACGAGGAATCCATTGGCCGGGCCGCCGCGCAGGTGGCGGAGAAAGTCGGCGATACCGGGCTCTGGGGCCTGGTGAACAACGCCGGGATCTGCATTTCCGCGCCGCTGGAATGCGTCTCCAGCGACCTGCTGCGGCGCCAGCTGGAAGTCAACCTGATCGGCCAGCTCGCGGTGACCCGGGCGATCCTGCCGCTGCTGCGCCGTGGCGGCGCGGCGCGCCTGGTGAACGTCACCTCGGGCCTCGGCTCGGTCGCCATTCCCTACCTGGGCGCCTACTCCGCCGCGCAGTTCGCCAAGGAGGGAGTGAGCGACGCCCTGCGCCGCGAGCTGGCACCCATGGGCATCCAGGTCTCGGTGGTCAGCCCCGGGGCGATCTGGACGCCGATCTGGGGCAAGATCGCCAGCGAGGGCGAGCGCGCCCTGGCCGACGCCCCCGACGCCGTCGCCGACCTCTATCGCGATACCTACCTGCGCTTCCTCCAGGCCAACGAGGACGGCGCGCGCAACAGCGCGACCAAGCCCGCCGATGTCGCCGCCGCGGTGCATGCCGCGCTCACCGCGGCCAAGCCGCGGACCCGCTACCGGGTGGGCGCCGACGTGCGCCGCGGTACCCTGCTGGCGCGGCTGCTGCCCGATAGCGTGATCGACGGGATGTTCCGCCCCATCGTCACCGCCGCCCCGGCGGCGAAGGAGGAGCAACGTGCCTGATCGCAAACTGAGACTGGGCGAGGAACTGATCTCGCCACTGCACGCGCTCTACGACGGCCTGCAGGTGGACGGCGCGCCGCGTCCCGCGCATCGCGCCGCCGAGCATCCGGTGTGGGTGGTGACGCGCTACCGCGACGCGCGCAAGGTCCTCAACCATCCGGGCGTCCGCCGCGACGCCCGGCAGGCCGCCGAACTCTACGCGAAGCGTACCGGCAGCCCGCGCGCGGGGATCGGCGAGGGACTCAGCCACCACATGCTCAACCTCGACCCGCCGGACCATACCCGCCTGCGCTCGCTGGTTGGCCGCGCGTTCACCCCGCGCCAGGTGGAGCGCCTGCAACCGCATATAGAACGGATCACCGAGGAATTGCTGGACGCCATGGCCGGCCGCGAACAGGCCGACCTGATGGCCGACTTCGCGATCCCGCTGACCATCGCGGTGATCTTCGAGCTGCTGGGCATTCCCGAGGCCGAGCGCGAACACGCCCGCCAGTCCTGGGAGCGCCAGGCGGAACTGCTGTCGCCGGAGGAGGCCCAGGCCCTGGCCGATGCGCAGGTCGACTACCTGCGCGTGCTGCTCGAGGCCAAGCGCCGGCAGCCGGCCGACGACGTCTACAGCGGGCTGGTGCAGGCCGCCGACGAGAGCGGCCAGTTGAGCGAAGCGGAACTCGTCTCCATGGCCCACCTGCTGATGATGAGCGGCTTCGAGACCACCATGAACATGATCGGCAACGCGCTGGTCACCCTGCTGGTCAACCCGGAGCAACTGGCGTTGCTGCGGGCGCAGCCGGAACTCCTGCCCAACGCCATGGAAGAACTGGTCCGCCACGACAGTCCGGTGCGCGCCTCGATGTTGCGCTTCACCGTGGAAGACGTGGAACTGGACGGGGTCACCATTCCCGCCGGCGAATACATCCTGGTCTCCAACCTGACCGCCAACCACGATGCCGAGCGCTTCGACGATCCCGACCGCCTCGACCTCACCCGCAACACCGATGGCCATCTCGGCTACGGCTTCGGCGTGCACTACTGCGTCGGCGCCTCGCTGGCCCGGCTGGAGGGGCGGATCGCCATCCAGCGCCTGCTCGCGCGCTTCCCCGACCTCCAGTTGGCGGTGCCCCACGCGGAGCTGCAGTGGCTGCCGATCACCTTCCTCCGCGCCCTGATCAGCGTGCCGGTGCGCACCGGATGCAGCGCCCCGGCGAACACCGCCTCCCACGCCAACCCGATCGAGAGGATCGCCCAATGAATGCCAAGGAAATTCTCGTCCACAGCCTGCGCCTCCTGGAAAACGGCGATGCCCGTGGCTGGTGCGACCTGTTCCATCCGGAAGGCGTACTCGAATTCCCCTACGCCCCGCCGGGCTGGAAGACCCGCTTCGAGGGCCGCGAAACCATCTGGGCGCACATGCGCCTGTTTCCCGAGCACCTGACCGTGCGCTTCACCGACGTGCAGTTCTACGAGACCGCCGACCCCGACCTGGCCATCGGCGAATTCCATGGCGACGGCGTGGCCACCGTTTCCGGCGGCAAGCTGGCGCAGGACTACATCTCGGTGCTGCGCACCCGCGACGGACAGATCCTGCTCTACCGCGACTTCTGGAATCCGCTGCGGCACCTCGAGGCCCTGGGCGGGGTCGAGGCCGCCGCCAAGATCGTCCAGGGAGCCTGAGCCATGCCGCGCGCCGCCGTGGTCTGCGGCCTGGGCAGCTACCTGCCCGAGGCCGTGCTCAGCAACGACATGCTCGCCGCCGAGCTGGACACTTCCGACGCCTGGATCAGCAGCCGCACCGGCGTGCGCCAGCGGCATATCGCCGGCGACCTCGGCAGCGGCGACCTGGCCCTGCGGGCGGCCTCCGCCGCGCTCGCCTCGGCGGGGCTGGAGCGAGTCGATGCGGTGGTGCTGGCAACCAGCACCGGCGACTTCTGCTGCCCGGCCACCGCGCCCAGGGTCGCGGCGCGCCTGGGGTTGGTCGGCGCGCTCGCGTTCGACCTGTCCGCCGCCTGCACCGGCTTCGTCTACGGCCTGGCCAGCGTCGGCTCGCTGATCAGCGCCGGGCTGGCGGACAGCGCGCTGCTGGTCGGGGTGGACACTTTCAGCCATACCCTCGACCCCGCCGATCGCTCGACCCGCGCACTGTTCGGCGACGGCGCCGGAGCGGTGGTGCTGCGTGCCGGCGATGCCGAGGAAGAAGGCGCGCTGCTGGCCTTCGACCTCGGCAGCGACGGCCACCAGTTCGACCTGCTGATGACCCCCGCCGTCAGTCGCGCCGAACGCAGTTCCGGACAGGCCTCCAACTACTTCCGGATGGACGGCAAGGCAGTGTTCGGCCAGGCGGTGACGCAGATGAGCGACTCGGTGCGGCGGGTGCTCGACCGGGTCGGCTGGCAAGCTTCGGACCTCCATCACCTGGTCCCGCACCAGGCCAACACACGCATTCTCGCGGCGGTCGCCGACCAGCTCGACCTTCCCGTCGAGCGAGTGGTGAGCAACATCGCCGAGGTGGGCAATACCGTCGCCGCCTCGATTCCCCTGGCCCTGGCCCACGGCCTGCGCCAAGGCATCCTGCGCGACGGCGGCAACATGGTCCTCACCGGTTTCGGTGCCGGACTGACCTGGGGTTCGGTCGCCCTGCGCTGGCCGAAGATCGTTCCGACAATGGACTGAAGAGGGAAGAACAATGCCCAACGACATGGAAGACCATCTCCTCACCGTGCTCAGCGTCGCCAGCGGCGTGCCGAAGGAGGAAATCAGCCGGGACAGCAGGATGGAAGACCTGGCTTTCGATTCGCTGGTGGTCAGCGAGCTGTCGCTGAAGCTGCGCAAGGAGTTCGGCGTCACCGGGGTCGACGACGAACTCGACCTGCTGGAAACGGTGGACGAACTGTTCCAGCTGGTCGAGAAGCACCGCGCCGCCTGAGGCCAGCGAACGCCGGCGTTCCGTCACTTCTCTGCCAGGCGAAGGCGGTGCCGGGACATGGGAACGCGCATCGCCTTCGATCAACCAACACCAGAGCGAGATTCGCTGGAGGAAGAGGTGAGTCAGAACATGGATCTCACGATCGGGACGCATCGGGAGTCGGCTTTCTACGAGCTGGAGTTCGGACCGAGGACGATAATGACCCTGGCCAACTTTCCGGACGACGTGCTGCCGTTGTTGCAAATGGAAAGCCTGATGACCTTCGAGGCGATGGCCTACCTGCGCTGCGACGCACTGGTCGAGCTAGGCTGCTACGACGGCCGGGCGCTGGAAATCGCGCGCCTGCTCAATGCCCGCTATCTCGGCGTCGACCTCGACCAGCGGGCGATCGAGACGCTGCGCACGCGGATCGAGCGCGAGGGCATGAGCGATCGCGCGGACACGGTGGTCGACGACATCCTCAACCACACCAGGCACGGTGCCTCGGTCGGCTCGCGCGCGCTGTACCTGCTGCCGTTCAACCTGCTGGGCAACTTCCGCGAGCCGAAACGGCTGCTCGACTCCCTCGCCGAGCGCAGCGTGGCGGCGGTGGTCTCGGTGTTCGGCGATAGCGCCGAGGCCACCCGCGTCCGCCAGAGCTACTACCGCCGTTGCGGGGTGCAGGGCCTGGAGTTGCACACGCGGGACGACGGCACCGTGTTCACCGGCAGCGACGGCTTCTACTCGCGCTCGTATTCACGCGCCTGCCTCCACGCCCTGCTCGCCGAGTGCGGGCTGACCGTGGTGCGCAGCGCTTCGAACCTGTTCGCCCACTGCGTGACGGTGCTGCCCGAAGGCGCCGACCAGGGCTTCGGTTCGTCGGCGGCATGAGTCGCCGTCGTGCATTCATCGCGCGGCCACGGCACGGGCAGGTCGCCGTGGCTCGCTTCATCGTCGTCTGAACCGCTCGGGAGCTGGAAACATGCCTTTGATTGTCTACGTGCTCGGTGCCGCGATCTTCGCCCTGACCACCAGCGAATACATGGTCGCCGGGCTGATGCCGGCGCTGGCCGCCGAATTCGGCGTGTCCTTCGCCGCGATCGGCTACCTGGTCACCTTCTACGCCGGTGCGATGGCCGTCGGCGGCCCGCTGTTGACCACCGCCCTGCTCCGGGTGCCGCGCAAGAACGCCCTGCTCGGCCTGATCGCGCTGTTCGTGGTCGGCCAGGTCATCGGCGCCCTGGCGCCGGGCTATGCGGTGATGGTCGCGGCGCGACTGGTCACCGCGGTCGCCGCCGCGGCCTTCTTCGGCGTGGCGCTGACCGCCTGCGCCGAACTGGTCGAAGGCAACCAGTTCGGCCGCGCGTCGTCGCTGGTGCTCGGTGGCCTGATGGTCGGAACCGTGCTCGGCCTGCCCGTCGCCACCTGGCTGGGCGAATGGTACGGCTGGCGCGCGAGCTTCTTCGCGGTGGCGCTGGTGGCGGTGCTGGTCGGCCTGCTGGTGTTGCAGCTGATGCCGGCGATCCCGGGGTCGGCGGGCAGCGGCTCGCTGCGCGAGGAACTGAAGGTGTTCAGGAACGCCCATCTATGGTGGGTCTACGCCACCAGCCTGCTGCTGATCGGCGCCACCTTCGCCGGCTTCACCTATTTCGTGCCGATCCTCACCGAGGTCAGCGGCTTCTCCGCCTCGACCGTACCGCTGCTGCTGGTGGTCTACGGCCTGGCGACGCTGGTGGGCAACAACATCGTCGGCCGCCTGGCCGACCGCCATACCATCGCGGTCCTGGCCTTCGGCCTGCTGGCGGCCATCGCCGCGATGGTGGCCTTCGCCCTGTTCGGACAGGTTCCGGCGGTGGCGGTGGCGGCGCTGGTGGTGATCGGCCTGACCGGGGTGTCGATGAACCCGGCGCTGGTGACCCGCGGCGCACGTGTCGGCCATAACAACATGCTGGTCAACTCGGTGCACACCGCCTGCATCATGCTCGGCGTGATGGCCGGTTCCTGGATCGGCGGCCTGGGCATCGCCGGCGGATTCGGCCTGCAGGGCGCGCTCTGGGTCGGCGCGGCCCTCGGAGTACTGGCGCTGCTGACCCTGCTGCCGGAGCTGCGCTTCGCCCGCGCCCCGGTAGGCGGGGCACTGGGCCGCTGAGCAGGATCCCTCAGGCGCTGCGCGCCAGCCAGCGGCAGTAGCCGGCGACGCCCTCTTCCAGGCTCTGGAAATCGTCGCGGTAGCCCGCCTCGCGCAGCAGCTCCAGGTCGGCGCAGGTATGGCTCTGGTAGCGCGCCCGCAGCGACTCGGGGAACTCGCGGTAGCCGAGCAGGCCGCTTTCCACGGCCTGTTGCAGCGACAGGGGCGGCTGGTCGGCGTTGGCGCGGACGCTATTGATCACCGCCAGGGCGACCTCGTTGAAGGTCCGTGCCTGGCCGCTGCCGAGGTTGAAGATTCCCGAACGCTGCGGATGGTCGAAGAAATGCAGGTTTACCCGCGCCACGTCCTCCACCGCGACGAAGTCGCGCAGGTGGCCGCCGGGCGGGAAGCCGCCGTGTTCGCCGAACAGTTCGACCCGCCCGTCGCGGCGCAATTGCTGGTAGCAGTGGTAGGCCACCGAGGCCATCCGCCCCTTGTGTTCCTCGCGCGGCCCGTAGACGTTGAAGTAACGCAGGCCGACCACCTGGCTGCGCGCCTGCGGCAGCGCCCGCCGCACACGCTGGTCGAAGAGGAACTTGGAATAGCCGTAGACGTTCAGCGGCCGCTCGTACTGGCGCGCCTCGCGGAAGGTCCGGCCGGCGCCGTAGACCGCCGCCGACGAGGCGTAGAGGAACGGCACGCCGAGTTCCAGGCTGCTTTCCAGCAGGCGGCAACTGTAGCGGTAGTTGTTCTCCATCATGTAGCGGCCATTGCTTTCCAGGGTGCTGGCGCAGGCGCCCTGGTGGAACAGCGCGCGGACCGTGCCGAAGTCGCCGCGGGCGTATCGCTCGAGGAAGTCGTTCTGGTCCAGGTAGTCGGCGATATCGGCGTCCGCCAGGTTGCGAAACTGCTCGCCGTCGGTGAGATCGTCCACCGCGATGATGTCGGTCTCGCCACGCCGGTTCAGCGCCTGCAGCAGATTGCTGCCGATGAAGCCGGCGGCGCCGGTGACGATGATGCTCATGGGCACTCCCTTCGACAGGATGAATGCCCCCAGGCTATGCCTATGCGCCGTGCCGCCCGTTGACCTGCAACAAGCCATGGGCGGACGGCAGCGGTTCAGCGGGAAGGACGATCGTTGTGACCGAGGTCGCGTTGCGGGTCGATGCGGTCGCGAACCCGCTGCTTGAGCGCCTTGGCCTCGGGGAAGCCGCCGTCGGCCTTGCGTTCCCAGACCTGCACGCCGTCGCAGGTGATACGGAAGACGCCACCGGTTCCGGGCTCCAGGCAGACTTTTCCGAGATCGTCGGCGAAGGTGCTGAGCAGTTCCTGGGCCAGCCAGGCGGCACGCAGCAGCCACTGGCACTGGGTGCAATAGGTGATGACGATTTCGGGCTTGGCGGTGGGCATGTCGGCGGCTCAGGGGAAACGGTCGCGCCTATAATAGCCGCCTTTTCACCCGGCTCCGGATCGTTCTCATGCGCCGCCTGCTGCTCGTACTGCTGCTCCTGCTTCCCCTGTCCGCCCTCGCCGCGGAGGCCCGGCCGAAGATCGGTCTGGTCCTCTCCGGCGGTGCCGCCCGCGGCCTGGCCCATATCGGCGTGCTCAAGGCCCTCGACGAACAGGGCATCCAGATCGACGCCATCGCCGGCACCAGCATGGGCGCGGTGGTCGGCGGCCTGTACGCCTCCGGCTACACCCCCGCCGAACTGGAGCGCATCGCCCTGGAGATGGACTGGCAGCAGGCGCTGTCCGACGCGCCGCCGCGCAAGGACGTGCCGTTCCGGCGCAAGCAGGACGACCGCGACTTCCTGGTCAAGCAGAAGATCAGCTTCCGCGACGACGGCACCCTCGGCCTGCCGCTGGGGGTGATCCAGGGCCAGAACCTGGCGATGGTGCTGGAAAGCCTGCTGGTGCACACCAGCGACAACCGCGACTTCGACAAGCTGGCGATCCCCTTCCGCGCCGTCTCCACCGATATCGCAACCGGCGAGAAAGTGGTGTTCCGCAAGGGCCACCTGCCCCAGGCGATCCGCGCCAGCATGTCGATCCCCGCCGTGTTCGCCCCGGTGGAGATCGACGGCAGGCTGCTGGTGGATGGTGGCATGGTCGACAACATCCCGGTGGACGTGGCGCGCGACATGGGCGTGGACGTGGTGATCGTGGTCGACATCGGCAACCCGCTGCGCGACCGCAAGGACCTGAGCACCGTGCTCGACGTGATGAACCAGTCGATCACCCTGATGACCCGGAAGAACTCCGAAGCCCAGCTGGCCACGCTCAAGCCCGGCGACGTGCTGATCCAGCCGCCGCTGTCCGGCTACGGCACCACCGACTTCGGCCGCGTGCCACAACTGATCGACGCCGGCTACCGCGCCACCACGGTGCTCGCCGCGCGCCTCGCCGAGTTGCGCAAGCCGAAGGACCTCAACAGCGAAGCGCTCGACGTGGCGCGCACGCCGAACCAGCGCAAGCCGGTGATCGACGCGATCCGCGTGGAGAACAACTCGAAGGTCAGCGACGAGGTGATCCGCCACTACATCCGCCAGCCGCTCGGCACGCGCCTCGACCTCGGCCGCCTGCAGGACGACATGAGCACCCTCTACGGCCTCGACTACTTCGACCAGGTGCAGTACCGGGTGGTCAAGGAGAAGAAGCTCAACACCCTGGTGATCCACGCCACCGGCAAGAAAGGCGGCACCGACTTCCTTCGCCTGGGCCTCAACCTGTCCGACGACATGCGCGGCGAAAGCACCTTCAACCTCGGCGGCAGCTACCGCATGAACGGCCTCAACCGGCTCGGCGCCGAGTGGCTGACCCGGGTCCAGCTCGGCGACCGCCAGGAACTCTACAGCGAGTTCTACCAGCCGCTCGACGTCGGCTCGCGCTACTTCGTCGCGCCCTTCCTGTTCCACGAGGCACAGAACGTCGACGTCACCGAGGACAACGACCCGCTGCTGCGCTATCGCCTGGAGCGCTACGGCTACGGCCTCAACGTCGGCCGGCAGATCGCCAACAACGGCGAAATCCGCCTGGGCGCGGTGCAGGCCTACGGCAAGGCCGACGTGCGCATCGGCGACCCGAGCCTGCCGGACATCGACTTCACCGAGGGCTACTACGAACTGAAGTACTCGTTCGATACCGTCGACGACGTCAATTTCCCCCACGAGGGCGAGGAGATCGGCCTGACCATGCGCCGCTACGACAAGTCCCTCGGCTCGGACGACAGCTACCGGCAGTGGGACCTGCGGCTGAACAAGGCGCTCAGCTTCGGCGCCGACACCTGGGTGTTCGGCGGCGGCTACGGGCGCACCCTGGACGACGCCGAGGTGGTCACCTCCAGCTTCACCCTCGGCGGCGCCCGCGAGCTGTCGGGCTTCCGCCGCGACGCGCTGTCCGGGCAGAACTACAGCCTGGGACGGATCGTCTATTACCGGCGCCTCACCGAACGTTCCTTCCTGCCGCTGGACTTCCCGCTGTACCTGGGCGGCAGCATCGAGCGCGGACGCATCTGGAACAACGACAACGAATACGACAGCGGCTACATCAACGCCGCCAGCCTGATGATCGGCTTCGATACGCCGCTGGGGCCGCTGACCTTCAGCTACGGGATCAACGACGAGAACTTCAAGGCGTTCTACCTGAACCTCGGGCAGAACTTCTGAGCGGAGTTCAGGCGATCAGCGCCAGCAACTCGCGCGCCTCGGCCTTCTGCCACGGGTCGCCGTGCGCCACCACCAGGCGCAGGATGCGGCTGGCCTGGTCGAGATCGCCGCTGTCGATGCAGGCACGGGCCCGGTCCAGGCTGGCCGAGGCCTCCTCCGGCGGCACCGTGGCCGGCTCCGGCTGGTCGAGTTCGAGGTGTTCGTACTCGGCGACATCCGGCAGTTCATGGAGATTGCTCTCGAACGCCAGGGGCTCCTCCTCCGCCGGTTCCGCCTTGCCGGCAGCGGCGCGGCGCGGCAGGTCGGGGTTGTCCAGGGGATTCTCCAGGGCGCCCCAGTCGAGATCGAGATCGAGGTTGAGGTCGCCGAAGCCGTCGGCGCCCGAGGTCGCATCCGGTTGCTGCAAAACGGGCGGCTCGGCCAGCGGCAGGTCGCTCCAGTCGTCGTCCTTGGTTGTTGCCGCCGGCGTCTCGGTCGCCGGCATCTGTAGCAGCGCCGGGTAGCGTCCGCGCAACTCGTCGATGGCCTCCGGGTTGCCGCCACTGGCCAGGGTTTCCTCGGCCAGCGCGTCGAAGCCGGCCGCATCGCCCAGCTCAGCCAGCACCAGCAACAGCTTCATCCGCGCGCTCAGGCGCTGCGGCTGCTCGGCGAGTACCTGACGCAGCAGGTCGCGGGCCTGTCCGTAGCGACCGTAGGCGATATAGATGTCGGCGCCGTCCAGCTTGTCCGCCGCAGCCATGGCGGCGCGCGGAGCGGCGGCCGGAGCAGGCGGAGGAGACGGCGGCGGGCTGGAGGGAGCGGCGACCGGCGGCCTGGCCTGTTCCTCGACCTTTGCCGGCGCCGGTGCGGCCGCCGGGGGGCGCGGCGCACGCCGCAGCGGCAGGTTCAGGGCGACCCGGCGCTTCGGTTCGACCGCCGGGACAGGAGCCTCTTCGCGGCGGCGACGCAACAGCAATACGCCGAGCAGGGCGAGGACCAGCAGCAGGACGATCATCCAGCGCCAGTGCTGCGAGTCCGTCAGCGTTTCAACCGGTTGCGCAACCGAAGGCGCGGCCGCGGCGGGCGGCGGCGCCGCGGGCCGCACCGCCTGGCGCCGGGCCAGTTGCTGTTGCAGTTCGGCGACCTGGCGATCGCGCTGCTGCAGTTGTTCCTGCAAGGCCTGCAACTGGCGTTGCAGATCGTCCATCCGCTGGCTCAGTTCCTCCCGTTGCCGGGCCAGCGCCTCGGCCTCGGCATCCGCCTGGCGCTGCGCCTCGACGAGAGCCGCCGGAGCGTTTTCCACCACGGCGGCATCGGCTGGCGGCAGGACTTCCACGGCCGCCTCCTTCACGGCGCCGGGCGCGCCTCGCTCCGGCTGGTAGCCGGCCGGCAGGCGCAGGCGCGCGCCGGCCTTGAGCCGGTGCCGGTCGGCATTGACGAAGGCCTGCGGATTGAGCTGGTACAGGGCCTCCATGAGTTGCGCGCGATCGGCGTTGCCGGCACCACGCAGGCGTCCGCTGATGGCCCAGAGGTTGTCGTTGGGGCGAGCCAGGTATTCGTCGCCCGGCTCCAGCAGTGCCGGGTCTACGACGGCCGCGGCACTACGCGGCGCGGGCGCCGGCGTCGAGGATTGCCGCTGCGGCTCGATCCCGCTGCGCGCGGCCGGAAGCATGCGCGGCGTATAACCGAGCGGATCGAGCAGTACGGTGAATTCGCGCACGATGCGGCCGTTGGGGCGGGCCACCTCCACCAGGAAATTCAGGTAGGGCTCCTGCACCGGTCGGCTCGAGGACACATGGATGCGATTGCCACCGCGCCCCTGGAGCACCGGACTGAAACGCAGCTCGTTGAGGAACTGCAAGCGTTCCACCCCGGCCGCGGCGAAGACGTCGGCGCCCGCCAGGCGGACCTCGATCTCGTCCGCGCCGAGATCGCCGACGTCGAGCAGTTCGATATCCGCATCCAGCGGCTGGTTGAGCGCCGAATGCAGGGTGATGTCTCCCACTCCCAGGGCGCTCGCCTGCCCGGCCAACAGGCACGACCAGGCACACAACATGACACGCAAGGCTTTACCGGGCATTCCGTTCTTTTCTCCGCACTTCGAGCACACAGCCGGCCAGCGGTCGACTGCTACATCTATTTCACGTTAGCCCGAATTTCGCCCCGTACAGGGCTGAACGCACCACATGGCGCAAGACATGGCTTTTTGCCATCACTGAATAGAGGAATGCCGTGGAAACGGTCAAGATTTTTCGTCAGAAAACCGACGAAAACCTCTGTAGAGGGCTTTCGGACGAAAGCCCAGGAGGTGATGCCATAAAAATGGCGATTCTAGCGGAATTTCGTGACGCAGTGCTCAGCGCTTTTCCAGGTTCGCCAGGATTCGCAAGAGCACCTGCTGGCACAGCGCCTGCTCGGACTCGTCGATGCCGGTCAGTACGTCGTTGCGAACGCTGGCGGCGATGGCCTCGATATCGGCGATCAGCACATCGGCCTTGGGCGTCAGCACGATGTGCTTGGCCCGCCGGTCCTCCGCCACCGCCAGGCGCCGTACCAGGCCCTGGGACTCGAGGCCGTCGAGCAGCCGCGCCAGGGTCGGGCCTTCGACCCCGACCGATTGGGCCAACTCGCGCTGGGTGGGCGAATCGCGATGGCGCGCCAGATGCAACAACACCAACCAGCGCGCCTGGGACAGGCCGAGGTGACTGAGGCGGCGGTCGAGTTCAGCGCGCCAAGCACGGGAAGTCTGGGCTAGCAAGGTGCCGAAATAGTGCTTGTCTGTCTGAGCCATAGGAAAAAGGAGGTCCGATATTTCATTTGACTAATTATTAGTCGGCTAATAATGCCCGTCCAATTTCCCCCCGTACAATGACAAATTGTCGCACGATATGCCCAGGCCAGGCCCTGTCTACCACTTCGCGTACTGGTCCTCGACGAAGCCCCAGAGCCGCTCGATCCTCACCTCGGCACGACCTCGCGGACGCAGCACACCGCTGAAACAACCGAATATCTGCTTGAAGTTGCTCGCCAGCAGACCGAGGTTCAGCCGCTCCTGATGCATGCCGTGAGCCTCGAAGCGCAGCTCCACCTGGCCATCGTATGAACGGATGGTCCAGGGCCGCAGCGGCTGGTCGCGGTCGAAGTCGAAGCGCACGCTGTCGACCTTCAGCAGTTCGCCGTCCAGCCAGTAGCAGTTCTCGGTGAAGCTGGTCTCGTTGACTCCGCACGACAGGTTCAGGCCGACCCGCAAGCCGTCCGCCTCGCCGGACAGGCAAGCCCAGTTCCAGAAGGTTTCCGGGCGCATGTAGCCCGCCGACCAGTCGTGATGGGCGAAGGCGTCCAGCGCCTGCAGGTCGTGGTCGCCGAGGGCGCTGCGCACGTCGCCGCGACAGCGCACGCCGGCCACCTTCTGCGCGTAGACCCAGCCGTTCACCGCGGTCGGCGTACATAGGCACATCGGCTGGAAGCTCGGCGCCTCCTCGCTGAAGCAGGCGTCGATGCGGGTGCCATCGTCGAGTTCCACCAGCAGGCGTTTCTCCCGGTGAACCATACGGTTCTCCAGGCGTAGCAGGTTGCGCCCCTGGCGCAGTTCGCAGACGCCGTCGTCCGGGGTCTGGGAAAACCGGGTTCCGAACCCCAGCGGCAGCTTGAAGCGCCGCTCCAGCATGCGTCCGCTGGAAGGCTGGTAGAGGTAGACGAAGCCGACGCCAAGCAAGCTCAGCTGAGCCAGGGCGCAGCCGCCGATCAGCTCCGGGCTGATCAGGCCAAAGTACTGGAACTGATGGAAGCGTCGCCATTTGCCCAGGGCCCCCACGCGCCGGCCCATCGGCGAACGGAAGTCGAAATCGCGGTAATTGATGTGCTGCGGGGCACTCGGGAAGATGCCGTAGTGCGGTTGGCCGTTGGCCTGGATCAAGCGCTGCATGGGGTCCGTCCGGAAGTCGTCTCGCGGTGGGGCCGGCAGCTCTGCGAAGAGCGGCCGTGCCTGGCATTTTTCCTGTCGAACCTAGCATTCGCCGCCTCGTCCCGCAGTCACCGGCGGCGCCAGCCACAGGGACAAAATCGGCCATGGACTCAGGCCACCACCTGGTTGCGGCCGAACGCCTTGGCTTCGTAAAGCGCGCGATCGGCATGCTCGTAGAGATCGTAGAGACGCTTCAGGTCGTTGCCCGGGGTCGGCCACAGGCAGGACACGCCGACCGACAGGGTCACTTCGCGCGCCGTGTCCGACGCCTCGTGCTCCATGCGCAGCGCCTGGACCTGTGCGCGCAGCGCTTCGGCGCGCAGCCTCGCCTCGTGCTCGTTGGCGCCGTACAGCAACAGGGCGAACTCTTCGCCGCCCAGGCGCACCGCCATGTCCAGCGGACGCCTGGCATTCGCCTCGAACACCGCGCCGATGCGCTGCAGGACCGCATCGCCAGCCTGGTGTCCGTAGCGGTCGTTATAGGCCTTGAAATGGTCGACGTCGCAAAGCAGCAGCGCCAGGGTCTTCTGTTCGCGCTGGGCCTGGCGCCAGAGGCGGTCGAGGTGCTGGTTGAAGCTGCGCCGGTTGTGCAGGCCGGTCAGGCTGTCGTGGTCGGCCATCACCCGCAACAGGCGGCTGATGAGGAAATGCTCGCGCGACTTGAACTCCAGCAGGTAGCAGCCGACCGCGCCGATCAGGTTACCGAACAGCAGGAACAGCAGGTTGTTGCCCAGCGGCTCCTGGGTACCCGCCCACCACTCGAAACCCAGGTAGGCGAGCAGCACGACCAACGCACAGCTCAATGCCTGCGACAACCGCAGGCCGGCGAGGAAATAGGCGGCGAAACTGACCAGCAGCAGGCCTTCGTAGGGATAGCCGGGATCCGCCCGGTGCGCCAGGCCGACCACCGCCGCCGCACCGACGCCAAGGGCGAGGACGCAGGCGATGCTCAGCGGCACCATCAGCTGGATGTGCCGGCGCAGCATGATCAGGCAGCCGCAGACCAGTAGCAGGACCAGCACGCCAAGGCGCACCGCCAGTACGCCCCACAGCGGGGGACCAGCGAGGATCAGCAGGTCGATGCCGATGAACGCCAGCCAGACGAGCATGCCGACGCTGAGGGCGATGCGTTTCAGCGCGAAGCTGTCCTCCAGCATGTAGCGCCGGTAGTCACGCTCCAGTTCGGGAAGGAAACGCAGACCGCGGAAACCGCGGTTCAATTGGTCGGCATAGAGGTTGGAACGGGAGTCGTCCAACCGGTCCTTCTGTGTCACGCACACCTCTTCTCTTGGAGGGCTTGGCGTCACAGTAGACGCTTGCGAAGGACGTCACAAGATTGGCGTCAGAAAATACCGGCAAATGGCCATATCACGACTCCAGTTCCACCTGCAGGGCGGCGCGCACGCAGTGCAGCACGCCACTCGGCACCCGCTTGCCGAAACGCTCCTCCAGCGCCGCCACCGGCGGCAGTTCGCCGTCTTCCTCGAGGAAGGCGTCCTGGATTTCGCCGAGGAGTTCCTCGGGCAGATCCAGCGCCTGCTCCAGGCTCACCTGCTGACCGGCGATGGCCTCGGCGAGCATCGCGTAGACGTTCTTCTCGCTGCAATTGAGCTGGCGGGCTATCTGCGCCGGGGTCATCCCCGCACAGGCCAGGCTGGCCAATTCGTGGCGCAGGTCCTGCGGCGGCGCGGCGGGCGCCGCCGGCGAGTCGGTGAGGACATCGAGGAAGGCCTGGCCGTAGCGCTCCAGCTTGCGCGCGCCGACCCCGCTGACCTGGGCCATGTCGGATAGCGAGCGCGGCTGGCTGCGGAGCATTTCCAGCAGGGTCGCGTCGGGGAAGATCACATAGGGCGGCACCGAATGCTCTTCGGCCAGCTTGCGCCGCAGCGCGCGCAGGGCCTCCCACATTTCCCGCTCTTCGCTGCGCACCAATTGGCTGGCGGCGCTGGCGCCGCCGCTGGAGGAGCCCTTGGCGCGCTGTGGTTTGAGGTCGCGGCGCAGCTCCAGCCGCACCTCGCCCCGCAGCAGCGGACGACAGGCCTCGGTCAGGCGCAGGCCGCCGAAGCCGTCCAGGTCGACGTCGGCCAGGCCGCGCGCGACCAACTGGCGGAACAGGGTCCGCCACTCGTCTTCGCCACGCCCCTTGCCGATCCCGAACACCGCCAGGTGCTGGTGGCCGAGACTGCGGATCTTCTCGGTCTCGCGGCCGAGCAGGATATCCACCAGATGGCCGACGCCGTAGCGCTGGCCGCTGCGGTAGATCGCCGACAGCGCCTGGCGCGCGGATTCGGTGGCATCCCAGGTTTCCACGCCGTCCACGCAGTTGTCGCAATGCCCGCAGGGCTGCGGCATCTCCTCGTCGAAATAGGCCAGCAGCGCCTGGCGCCGGCAACGGGTTTCCTCACAGAGCGCCAGCATGGCTTCCAGCTTGTGCCGCTCGACGCGCTTGTGCCGCTCGTCGCCCTCGGAACTCTGCATCATCTGCCGCAGCAGCAGGACGTCCTGCAGACCGTAGGCCATCCAGGCGTCGGCCGGCAGGCCATCGCGGCCGGCGCGGCCGGTTTCCTGGTAATAGGCCTCGAGGCTCTTGGGCAGGTCGAGGTGGGCGACGAAACGCACGTTGGGCTTGTCGATGCCCATGCCGAAGGCAATGGTCGCCACCATGATCAAGCCTTCCTCGTTGAGGAAGCGCTTCTGGTGGTGGGCACGCAGTTCGTTGGACAGTCCGGCGTGATACGGCAGCGCGGGGAAGCCCTGGTTGCCGAGGAATTCCGCGACCTCCTCGACCTTCTTCCGCGACAGGCAGTAGACGATGCCGGCATCGCCGCGCCGCTCGGAGAGGAAGCCGAGCAACTGCTTGCGCGGCTGCTCCTTGGGCACGATGCGGTAGAAGATGTTCGGCCGGTCGAAGCTGGAGAGGAACTGCTCGGCGTTCTGCAGGTGCAGGCGCTGGATCATCTCCTCGCGGGTACGCATGTCCGCGGTGGCGGTCAGGGCGATCCGCGGCACCTGCGGGAACAGCTCGGCAAGCTGGCCGAGCTGCAGGTATTCGGGACGGAAGTCATGGCCCCATTGCGACACGCAGTGCGCTTCGTCGATGGCGAACAGGCCGACCGGCAGTCGTTGCAGGAAGGCCAGCATGCGCGGCTGGACCAACCGCTCCGGTGCCAGGTAGAGCAGCTTGATCTCGCCACGCTGCAGGCGCTCGGCGATGTCCCGCTGCTGCTCGGGGTTGAGGGTGGAGTTCAGCGCCACCGCCGGCACGCCGAGTTCGTCCAGGGTGGCGACCTGGTCCTCCATCAGCGCGATCAGCGGCGACACCACCACCGTCAGGCCTTCGCGCAGCAGCGCCGGGACCTGGAAACACAGGGACTTGCCACCGCCGGTGGGCATCAGTACCAGCGCATCGCCACCCTCGGCTACCCGCTCGATGATCCGTGCCTGGTTGCCACGGAAGGCGTCGTAACCGAAAACGTCTTTGAGGATGCGTAGGGCTTGCTCGCGCATGAAGGACTCCAAATCGAGCGGCGCATTATACGCCAGGGAGGCTCGATCGGGCCGGTACCTTGTCGCCGGAAAGGACGAAAACCTCAGCGATAGCGCTGACGTTCCTGTTTGAAAAGGATGCGGACGATGGCGAATTCGCGCTCCATCTGTTCGATCAGCGCCGGCGCCCGTTGCAGGTCGCCGCGTCTGGCGCTTTCCTCCAGCTCCTTGCAGTAGCCGGCGAGGAGTACCGCGCCCATGTTGCTGCTGCCTCCCTTGAAGCTGTGTGCGGTATGCCGCAAAGCCTGGGCATCGCCGGCCTGAAGGGCGGCATGCAGGCTGCGCAGGCGCTCCTCGGAGTCGAGCACGAAGGTATCCAGCAGGACCGGATATTCGTCCTCCATGACCTCCTGCAGCGAAGCCAGAACACGATCATCGAGATGCGGCGCGGACATTCGATCGCTCCCTGAAGTCGACTTCCGATGCCCTACCCATTAGGAGCACCGCGACGAAAGCGCGATTATGCCTGAGGCGACCAGAAAAACTCCACGGACACCACCTTTCCGTCGGCCGACCACTGGCAACGATCGGACAATTCGCGGATCAGGCGCAAACCCCTGCCGCAGAGGCGTTCCTGGCGCTCCACGGCATTCAGCGCGCGCTCCACGTCGAAACCTTCGCCGCTGTCCTCGACCCGCACCAGCAGACGCCCCCCCGCGCCATGCGGCGCCAGGTCCAGGTGCAGCCGCACGTAGCCGTCGCGCAAGGCCTGCAGGCGGCTGACCCGCTCCTGGTAATAGCGGGCGAATCCCGCCGCGTCGCTCTTCATCGTCGAATCGAGGCCGATGACGCCATGTTCCAGGGCGTTCGAATAGAGTTCGGCGAGTACCGTATACAGCGCGCCGCCGCGCGCGCGCAGGTCGTGGACCTCGAGCAGCAGTTGCAGCACATGGGGCAGCGGGTTGAAATGCTTGAGGGTTTCGGCGCGGAATTCGAAGCTCACCGACCAGTCCAGCGGACTGCTCACGCCGCTATCGGAAAACGCCAGCGGCGGGCATTGCAGGCCGCTATCCGGCTGCAGCCGCACTTCGAGCATGCTCACGTCGTCCTGCACCGCGCCGCGGAACTGCGCCAGGCTGCGCTGGATCTCGTCGAACAGCGCGGACGGCTGGCGATTGCGCTCGAACAGCTGGAGCAGCCGCGCCTCGCCGAACATCTCGCCAGCCTTGTTGCTGGCCTCGAGGACCCCGTCGGAAAACAGGAATATCCGATCTTCGATATCCAGCGGATAGGTTTCGCAACGGTCGCTGAACGCCGCCGGTTCGAGGATTCCCAGCGGCAGGTGGCGGGACACCAGGGCGACCCGCTCGCCGCTGGCGGCGCGCAGCAGGTAGCCGTCCGGCAAGCCGCCGTTCCAGACCTCCACCAGTTCGCGCTGGAAGCTCAGGTTGAGCAAGGTGGCGCAGCAGAACACGCCGACCGGCAGGATGCGCTTCAGCTTGGCGTTCATCTCGCGGAGGATGTCGGCCATCGGATAGCCCTTGGCGGTCATCCCGTAGAACACCTCGGCCAGCGGCATCGCGCCGATCGCCGCCGGCAGGCCGTGGCCGGTGAAGTCGCCGAGCAGCACGTGCATGCCGCCGGACGGCTTGTAGGCGGCCAGCAGCAGGTCGCCGTTGAACAGCGCGAGGGGCGATTGCAGGTAGCGCACGTTGCTGGCGTTCAGGCAGCCGGAATGGGCCACCTTGTCGAACACCGCCTTGGCCACCCGCTGTTCGTTGAGCAGGTGCTCGTTGTGCCGGACGATCAGGTCGCGCTGCTCCAGCACCGTTCGTTGCAGCAGGTGCAGGCGTCCCATGGCGTTGATCTTGGCTTCGAGGATCACCCGGTTGTACGGCTTGGAGAGGAAGTCGTCGCCGCCCGCCTCCAGGCTCTGCACCAGCGCCTCGGTTTCGCTGAGGGAGGTGAGGAAGATGATCGGCACCAGCTCTTCGCCAGCCTGCTGCTTGATCCGCCGGGCAGCCTCGAAGCCATCCATCACCGGCATCATCACGTCCATCAGGACCAGTTGCGGCCGCTCGGTCTCGAACAGCGCCACCGCCTCCAGGCCGTTGCCGGCGGTCAGCACGCGGTGCCCCTGGCGGCTGACGATGGTCGACAGCAGCAGGCGGTCGGCCGCGTTGTCCTCGGCGATGAGAATCGTCAGGCTCTCGATCCGCGCCGCCGGGGGATTCATCTCAGCTGATCTTGAACAACTGCTCGAAGTTGGAGATGGCGAGGATCTTGCGCACTTCCGGGCTGCAGTTCGCCAGGCTGATCTGCGCGTTCTCGCCGCCGGCGTGGTCGCGCAGCAGCAGGAGCATGCCGAGGGCCGAGCTGTCCAGGTAGGTGGCGTTGCGCAGGTCGACGACATAGCGTCGCGGAGTGATCGCGACGCGCTCGTAGGCGTCGCGGAAATCCTGATGGGCCCCGAAGTCGAAGCGCCCCTGGATCTGGATGGTCAACTCTTGCCCATCGGCCGAGGGCAGCGCAGTGATGGCCATGGAAGTCTCCTGGTAGGCGTGGCGGATCGAGGGAAGGCTTGAATCATGTAAGCAGTTCCCCGGCAAAGCGGCAACTTGCCAGATCACCTGACTATCAGAAATATCTGTCAATACAACTAGATCGCGCAGTCCTAAACTGCCCCGCTCCGAGCCAGCCGTCCTGTGCCGAGCGGGCTGCGACGGCGCCGCCGCGCGTGGCGCTCGGAGCCTGGGCAGTGGGCGAAAGTCTCGTCCCACCTGCCCGTCCCAAGCGGACCCGCGCCAGGCTGCCAGGTCACCCCCGGCGCAACCTGGCGCGGGTCCGCTTCCTTGCGCTACTTGGCCCGGTAGATGATGCCCGGGCTGCACTGCACCATCTGGTAGTGGTCGGGCAGGTTGTTCAACGCCTCGGAGGCGCCGAGGAACAGGTAGCCGCCAGGCTTGAGCGTGCCATGGATGCGCAGCAGGATGTCGCGCTTCACCTCGGCGGAGAAATAGATCAACACGTTGCGGCAGAACACCATGTCGAACTTGCCGAGGCTGGCGTAGCTGTCCAGCAGGTTCAGGGCACGGAACTCGACGCGGCTGCGGATCGCCGGCTTGACCGCCCAGCGCCCCGGTCCCTTGGCGTCGAAATAGCGTTGCAGACGCTCCGGGGACAGACCGCGGCCCATCGCCAGGGTGTCGTATTCGCCGGCCTTGGCGGCGGTGAGCATCGACCCCGACAGGTCGGTGGCGACGATCTGCACGCCCGCCTTCAACTGCCCCAGGTTGGTCTTCTCGAACTCGTCGATGGCCATCGACAGCGAGTACGGCTCCTGGCCTGACGAACAGGCCGCCGACCAGATCCGCAGGCGCTGCCCGCCGTTGGCCTTGATCAGTTCGGGAAGAACCCGCTGCTTGAGCACCTCGAACGGGTAGGTATCGCGAAACCACAGGGTCTCGTTGGTGGTCATCGCGTCCACCACCATCTCGCGCAGGCCGCCGCGCTGGGTCTGGATGCGCTGCACCAGCTCTCCCAGGCTCTTGATGCCCTGCTGCTCCATCAGCTTGTTCAGCCGGCTCGAGACCAGGTACTGCTTGTTGCTGCCCAGCACAATGCCGCAGGTCTTCTCGAGGAAGACCCTGAACAACTCGAAATCCGCATTAGCTGCCGACACGCATAAGCCTCTTCGCCCTGGGCGACCGGAACGCAGCCGGTCGCCCGTATTCACATTGTTGTCGAGGGCCGATCGCTCAGCCCGCGTCCACCGCCTTGATCCGCTCCACCACCCGCGCCGCCAGATCGTCCGGACGGAACTTGGCGAGGAAGTCGTCCGCACCGACCTTCTTCACCATCGCCTGGTTGAAGACCCCGGACAACGAAGTATGCAAGAGAATGTGCAGTTTCTGCAGGCGGGGATCGCTACGGATTTCCGCCGTCAGGGTATAACCGTCCATTTCCGGCATTTCGATGTCGGAGATCAGCATCAGCAGCTCGTCTTCCGGACGCCGTCCCTCGGAGAGCATGTTCTGCAGGTACTCCAGGGCCTGGCGCCCGTCGTTGAGCGCGGTCATTTCCACGCCGACCGCCTCCAGGCAACGGATTACCTGCTTGCGCGCCACCGACGAATCGTCCACCACCAGCACCCGCTTGGTCACCGCGCGGCTCTGGGTCTCGGCGTCCACCACTCCGTGGGACACTTCCTCGGACGTCGGTGCGACCTCCGCGAGCACTTTTTCCACGTCGATGATTTCCACCAACTGCTTGTCCACCCGGGTCACCGCGGTCAGGTAATGCTCGCGGCCGGCGCCCTTGGGTGGCGGATGGATCTCTTCCCAGTTCATGTTGACGATGCGCTCCACCGAGCGCACCAGGAAGCCCTGCACCTTGGTGTTGTACTCGGTGATGATCGCGAAGCTGTTGGTCAGGTCCTGCAACCCGCGGCGGCCGGTGGCCAGCGCCAGGTCGAGGATCGGAATGGTGCCTCCGCGGATGTTCGCCACCCCGCGCACCACCGGGCTGGACTTGGGCATCACCGTCAGGCGCGGGCACTGCAACACCTCTTTCACCTTGAACACGTTGATGCCGTAGAGCTGGTTGCCGTCCAGGCGGAACAGAAGCAGCTCCAGACGGTTCTGTCCGACCAACTGCGTACGCTGGTTGACTGAATCCAAAACACCGGCCATTGGCGCTCCCCTCAGACGGTCGTGCCGGACTCCGGCACGACCATTGCTTAACCCGTTGCATGAAACAGGCAACGACAGTTTTTCGACGAATAATGGCATGTAGCCATACTTCTCTACGGTTTTTACCCGTTTTGCTCGGGCTCGGCTACCTGTGCGCGGCTAACAACAGCCAGGCCCAGGGTTTTACCGCTCCCGAGGTACTTATCGGCTCCACCCAGGGGTTTCTTGAATTCAAGGTAGAAGAATATCTGCAGAATAGCGGACTCGACGGGCGCTACCAGATTCAGGTCAATCGCGTCGACCCGCGCTTGCGCCTGGCCGAATGCGACAGGGACTTGACGCTCAGCCAGGAAAGTCCGGCACAACCGATCGGCAGGGTCACCGTGCGCATCAGTTGCGAAGGCAGTGCGCCCTGGACCATCTTCATGCCGGCGCAGGTGAAACTGTTCCGCCAGGTAGTGGTCGCGGTGCAGCCACTCAAGCGCGCGCACGTGCTGGAGGATGCCGACATCGCCCTGGTCGAGCGCGACGTCGGCCTGCTGACCCAGGGCTACCTGACCGATCCGGCCCGCGTCGTCGGGCAGAAGCTGCGCCGACCGGTGGTCAACGACCAGGTGCTGGCGCCGGTCTTCCTAGAGCAGGCCGAGGCCGTGCGCAAGGGCGACCAGGTGGTGATCCTCGCACGCACCGCCACCATCAACGTCAAGATGCCCGGCGAGGCGCTGTCCGATGGCGCCCCGGGCCAGCAGATCCGCGTGCGCAACCTGCGCTCGCAGCGGATAATCAAGGCCCGCGTGATAGAACCCGGCACGGTCGAGGTGAATATGTAGAGGGAAAGCCGTGGCCGGTAGCGCTGGCGCTACCCCGGCGGGTTTCTCTAAACTGGGAAACGACGCACGAAAATAAGTCCTAAAGTTTTTCAAGCCTTCGCCGAAAAGCTAGGCAAGCGTCCAATACCTTCGAGGTTTACAACCATGGTCATCGACTTCAACCGGCTGAATCCCGGCAGCACGCCAGCCACCACCGGCCGTACCGGCAGCACCGCCGCGGGGCGTCCCGACGCCACTGGCGCCGACAAGGCAGGCCAGGCCGCGACTTCCGCTCCGAAGAGCGGCGAGTCGGTGCAGATCAGCGAAACCGCCCAGAACATGCAGAAAGTCACGGACCAGCTGCAGACCCTGCCGGTGGTCGACAACGATAAGGTTGCCCGGATCAAGCAAGCGATCGCCGATGGCACTTATCAGGTCGACAGCGAGCGTGTTGCCAGCAAGCTGCTCGACTTCGAATCCCAGCGCTGACCTCGAAGGACGCGCTGGAGGACATTGGACGCCGAATGAACTCCCGAGCCCGAGATGCCTGACTCCCCTACCCTGCTCGATCTGTTCGCCGAGGATATCGGCCACGCCAGCCAACTCCTGCAGTTGGTCGACGAAGAATTCCAGGCCCTGGAACGGCGCGAGCTGCCGGTCCTGCAACAGCTTCTCGGGGCCAAGCAGCCACTGATGCAGCAACTGGAGCGAAATGGCCGGGCCCGCGCGGAAATCCTCCGCGAAGCCGGCGTTTCCCTCGACCGCGAAGGCCTTGCCCGCTACGCCCGCGAGCGCGCGGATGGCGCCGAGCTGCTGGCGCGCGGCGACGAACTGGGCGAACTGCTGGAGCGTTGCCAGCAGGCCAACCTGCGCAACGGGCGGATCATCCGCGCCAACCAGGCTTCCACCGGCAGCCTGCTGAACATCCTCCGCGGCCAGGACGCCCCGAGCCTGTACGACAGCCGCGGCGGCACCGCCTCGAGCAGCCGGCAACGTCCGCTCAGCCAGGCCTGAACCCGACCAGCACACGTATCAAGGCACAGTGCTATCATTGAGGCATTCGTGCCCCAGGAGAGCATTGAAGGTGCCCAACCCGTTCGTCGAAGAAGCGGGGCCGCAACCCCCGAAGGTGCTCAAGGCCCCCGTGGAAATCCAGGCCAACCTGCGCCTGCTGCAGGATAGCCGCGACTCCCTGCTGATCACCTTTGCCGATCGCAACCAGCGCTTCCAGAGCTTCCTGGTGGACATCGACCGCGACCGCGGGATGGTCGCGCTGGACGAACTCATCCCCAACACCGGCGAACGTTTCCTGCAGAACGGCGAGGCGTTTCGCGTCGAAGCCTTCCACGAAGGCGTGCGTATCGCCTGGGAATGCGAGCGCCCGGTGCAGTTCGGCGAACACGACGGCGTCCCCTGCTACTGGGCCGCCCTTCCCGCCGAAGTGCTCTACCACCAGCGCCGCAACGCCTACCGCGCCAGCATCAAGCAGAGCCAGCCGATCGCCGCGGAAATCGCCGGGGAAAAACTCCGCGCGCCGCTGAGCGGACAACTGCTGGATATCTCCGCCACCGGCGCCAAGCTGCGCTTCGCCGGCAATGTCGCCGAACGCCTGCATCCCGGCGAGATCTACGAAGACTTCAGCGCCCAGCTGCCACAGGGCGCGATCAGTAGCGCGATCGAACTGCGTCACGTGCGCTTCGACGAAAAGCTCGACGCGACCTTCGCCGGCGTCCGCTTCAGCGAGATGAGCGGCCTCGCCCAGCGTCAGGTGGATCGCTTCGTCTACCAGTTACAGCGCGAAGCGCGGCGCTTCGAGAAAGACGAACTGTTCTGAGTTTCACAGGACCAGCCCCAGCGCCGCCAGGCGCGGCAGGTCCTCGGGACGGTCGACGTCCCAGAGCGCCGGCAACAGGTGATGCTCCCAGCCCAGTTGCCGGAGACGCTCGCAGGTGAGCGCCAGCAGGCGGTCTCCGCCCCAGGGCATCGACTCGAACAACAGCGGGTCGACCCGGGTCAGGCCGAGCAGCGCGTAGCCGCCCCGCTCCACCGGCCCCAGCACCGCCTGGTGGCGGCCCAGGGCGGTGCAGGCCGCTTCCAGGTAGTCGCCGTCCAGCACCGGGCAGTCGTGGCGAATCAGCAGTACCGCCTCGCTTTCCGCCAACCCCAGCGCCGCGATACGCCGCATGCGCTCGCCGGGGTCGCCGGCCGGCTGGCTCATCAGGCTCCAGCCCAATGCCACCGCCAGCGCCTGCAGATCGCTGTCCAGATCGTCGTCGAACCAGAGGATGCGGGCGCTGAAACCGCGATCGGGCAGGCGCAGGGCGCGTTCCAGCAATACCCGCTGCAAGCGTCCCGCGCTCTCCTCGCCGATGGCCTGGGCGATCTTCGGCCGCCGCTGCCCGGGCGGCAGGTTGCGCACCATCAGGTGAAGGGAAAGCGTCGGACTCATCGCAACCTCTCCTGCCTATCGGCTCCCGCGGCGAGCGGAGTTCAGTTCTGCGTCGCACCGTCGGCCTGCGGCGCGTCGGGCTCGCCATCGACCATCTGCTCCTGCACCGCCTGTTCGTCTACCCGCGGATCGAGCGCCGCGACCAGCGGGGAGCTGGTCATGTTGTCCGGGGTCGGCACGTGGTGCAGCGGCGCGTCGTCGACCCGGTGCAGGCCGCTGACCTTCTCCGGATGGACCCGCCAGACCAGGATCAGCGCGCAGGCGCTGACGAACGCATATAGCATGTTAGCGCCAAACAGCCGCATCAGCGCGCCGGCCGCCAGCGGTCCGATGCAGGCGCCGACGCCGAAGGTCACCAGCAGCATGGCGGTCAGCGAAACCCGTCGCTCGGTCTCCACATGGTCGTTGGAAAAGGCCACTGCCAGCGGATAGAGGGTGAACTGCAACATGCTCGCGGCGATTCCCAGGGCCAGCAGCAACGCCAGCGGCATCTGTTGCAACAATGCCAGCGGCAAGGCGAACAGGCACAGCAGGATGGCGCAGGCGCGGATCAGCCAGGCGCGGTCGCGACGGTCGGACAGCCAGCCGAGCGGCCACTGCACCAGCAGCCCGGCGAAGATGCAGGCGCCCATGTACAGGCCGACCTGCTCGTTGGGCAACCCCAACTGGTTGGCATACAGCGGCGCCAGGCCATAGAAGGAGCCGACCACCAGCCCCGAGACCAATACGGTGGTCAGCGACTGCGGCACCCGGCGGATGAAGAAACGTGGTTCGAGCGGCGCCGGGCGCAGCGCTGCGGGGTGGATCTTGTGGGTCAGGGCCAGCGGCACCAGGCACAGGGCGAAGCAGAAGGCCACCAGCATCAGCAACTCCGGCCCCAGTTGCGGATGCGCCACCAGGATCATCTGGCCGAGCACCAGGCCCAGGTAGGAAGCCGCCATGTAGCCGCCGAACACCGCGCCGCGCTGGCTGGCATCGGCCTGCTCGTTGAGCCAGCTCTCGATCACCATGTACTGGCACATCAGGCCCAGGCCCATCACCATGCGCAAGGCGATCCAGGCCGGCAGCCAGGGCAGCAGGCCATGGCCGAGGACCGCGGCGGTGACCACCCCGGCGCAGGCGACGTAGGCGCGGATGTGGCCGACCCGGGCGATCAGCCGGTGACCGACCTTGCCGCCCAGCACCAGGCCGAAGTAGTTGGCTGCCATCAGCGCGCCGACCCACAGGCCGTCGACCTTGTCCGCCGCCAGGCGCAGCGCCAGGTAGGTGCTGAGCAGGCCGGAGCCGGTGAGCATCAGCAGGGTAGCGAAATAGAGAGCGCGAAAAGAGAAGAAAATCCGCCGCATCGGACCTCCGGTCCCGTACAAGGGAGCCGGCGCCGCTCGCGGACTGCCCGGCTCGCACAGCGTTGGAGTCCCGGGGAGGCCCCGGGACAGGACGCGGGATGCCGAAGCCGGCACCCGACACCACGACCCTGCCGCCGCGAGGCGGCAGGGGGTGACACAGGGCTAGGAAAGTACCACGGTGGATCAGGCCTGGGCTGCCAGGACGCGACGCTCCCAGGGGCTGATCTCGTCGAAGAAGCTGGTCAGTTCCATGCTCTTGGTCGCCACGTAGCCTTCGACGAACTCGCTGCCGAACAGTTCGCGCGCCAGCGCGCTGCCTTTCAGGCGCCGCAGGGCATCGTACATGGTGCAGGGCAGGGTCAGTTCCTCCGGTACCTCGAACTCGCCCTGGATCGCCGGGCTCGGCTCCAGTTCGTGCTCCAGGCCGTAGAGACCGGCGGCCAGGCTGGCGGCGATGGCCAGGTAAGGGTTGGCGTCGGCGCCCGGCAGGCGATTCTCGACGCGCCGCGCGGAGGCTCCGCTGGCCGGGATGCGCAGGCCGGCGGCACGGTTGTCGTGGGACCAGCAGGCGTTGTTCGGCGATGCGTAGGGATGGCAGAGGCGCTGGAAGGAGTTCACGTGCGGCGCGAAGAAGGGCGTGAAGTCCGCCAGGCAGGCCTGCTGGCCGCCGATGAAGTGGCGGAACGCGGCGGAAGGCTCGCCATCGGCTTCGCTGAAGATGTTTCGCCCGCCGTCCAGTTCGACGATGCTCTGGTGGATGTGCATCGAGCTGCCCGGCGTCTTCGCCAGCGGCTTGGCCATGCACACCACGATCAGGCCGTGCTTGAGCGCGACCTCCTTGAGCAGGTGCTTGAACAGGAAGGTCTGGTCGGCCAGCAGGACCGGGTCGCCATGCAGGAAGTTGATCTCGAACTGGCTGGTGCCCATCTCGTGCATGAAGGTGTCGCGCACCAGGCCCAGCGCATCCATGCAGCGGTAGACGTCCTCGAAGAACGGCCGCAGGCCGTTGTTGGAAGACACGCTGAAGGCCGAATAGCCCAGCTCGCGCCGGCCATCCGGCCCCAGCGGGGCCTGGAACGGCTCGTTGGGATCGGTGTTCGGGGCGAAGACGAAGAATTCCAGTTCGGTGGCCACCACCGGTTGCCAGCCGTGGGCGGCGTAGCGCGCCACCACCTGCTTGAGCAAGCCGCGGGTGGACAACCCGGACGGCGTGCCATCCAGTTCCTGCGCATCGCAGATGGCGAAGGCGCGCGGAGTGTTGCTCCAGGGCAGGCGATGGACCTGGGTCGGCTCGGCGACCAGCGCCAGGTCGCCATCGTCGCTGCCATAGAAGCGCGCCGGCGGGTAGCCGCCCATGATGCATTGCAGCAGCACGCCACGGGCGAGCTGCAGGCGCCGGCCGCTGAGGAAGCCCTCGCCGGTCATCACCTTGCCGCGCGGCACCCCGTTGAGGTCGGGGGTGACGCATTCGATTTCTTCAACTCCAGCCAGCCGTTCGGCGAGTGAGCCTTGGCCTTCGATAGTCATGACTTCTTATCCTTGTTGGTATCGCGGATGCCGCACCGGGCGGCGGCCGCGTACAAAATACGCATCGCTTGTTCAAGATATCAAGCATGCGGCACATTCTCGCGTGTGCAAAGCCTTTCGCCGCAGAGGCGTTCTGCCTTGCCTGCCGGGTACGAGGAAAAACGCCGGCCAGGCGTATATCCTCTGTGCCTTCGCCGCCCTACCCGCCACAGGAGTACTGCCGTTGATTCTCGGAACACCCAAGGCCGACTGGCTCGCCGAATTCCCGCGCCTGGCCGACCTCATCGCCCTGCGTCCGAGCGAGTGGTTCAACCCGGCCATCGCGCCGAGCGCCGAAGCCCTGGCCGACGTCGGCCTCGGCGCCGCCGACGTGGCCGACGCCAGCGCCCGCCTGCAGCGCTTCGCCCCGCTGATCGCCCGGCTGTTTCCGGAAACCGCCGCCAGCGGCGGCATCATCGAGTCCGACCTGGTCGAGGTCGCCACCTTCCACGATGCCCTGCGCCAGCATTACGCCGCCGAACTGCCCGGCCGGCTCTGGCTGAAACGCGATAGCCACCTGCCGATCTCCGGCTCGATCAAGGCCCGCGGCGGCATCTATGAAGTGCTCGCCCATGCCGAGCGCCTGGCCCTGGAGCACGGCCTGGTCGGCCTCGACGACGACTACTCGCGGCTGGCCGAGGCGGATTGCCGGGCATTCTTCGCCCGCCACCGGATAGCGGTGGGCTCCACCGGCAACCTGGGCCTTTCCATCGGCATCATCGGCGCCGCGCTGGGCTTCCAGGCCAGCGTGCACATGTCCGCCGACGCCCGCCAGTGGAAGAAGGACAAGCTGCGCGCCGACGGCGTGACGGTGGTGGAGTACGCCTCCGACTACAGTGTCGCGGTGGAACAGGGCCGCCGCGAAGCGGCCGGCGATCCCTACACCCATTTCGTCGACGACGAAAACTCCCGCGACCTGTTCCTCGGCTACGCCGTCGCCGCCGAGCGACTGCGCGGCCAGTTGGACGCCGCCGGCATCCGCGTCGACAGCGAGCACCCGCTGTTCGTCCATCTGCCCTGCGGGGTCGGCGGCGGTCCCGGCGGGGTGGCCTTCGGCCTCAAGCTGGCGTTCGGCGACGCGGTGCACTGCCTGTTCGCCGAGCCGACCCATTCGCCCTGCATGTTCCTCGGCGTCTATACCGGCCGCCACGAGCAGGTTTCGGTGCAGGACTTCGGCATCGACAACCGCACCGCCGCCGATGGCCTGGCGGTGGGGCGTCCGTCGGGCTTCGTCGGCCGCGCCATGCAGCGCCTGCTCGACGGCTACTACACGGTGGACGACGACGAACTGTTCCGCCTGCTCGCCTTGCTCGAGCGCAGCCAGGGCATCCGCCTGGAACCCTCGGCCCTGGCCGGCGCGCCGGGCATCGCCCGGGTCACCCGTGAGCCGCAGGGCTATCGCGAACGCATGGGGCTGACCTCGGCGCGCCTGGCCAATGCCACCCACCTGGTCTGGGCCACCGGCGGCGGCATGGTGCCCGAGACGGAAATGCGCGCCTACCTGGAGCGAGGCCGCTCGCTGCTGGACTGACACCGACACGCGCGGGGCGCCACGACCGTCCCGCCACCTCCCGACGAGGACCTTGCATGCGCACACCCGCCTGGCTCGGCAGCGGCATGCCGCTGCTCTTCGTGCTGCTCTGGAGCACTGGATTCCTCGGCGCCAAGTTCGGCCTGCCGTACGCCGAGCCCTTCACCTTCCTGGCCATCCGCCTGCTCCTCGCGGCCGCCCTGCTGGCCGCCTTCGCCCTGCTCAGCGGTGCGCCCTGGCCGGGCTCGGCACGGCTGGCCGGGCATGTCGCGGTCGCCGGCCTGCTGGTCCATGGCCTGTACCTGGGCGGGGTGTTCCTCTCCATCGAGCACGGCATGTCGGCCGGCCTGACCTCCCTGTTGGTCGGCCTGCAACCGCTGGCTACCGCGGCCCTGGCCGGCATCTGGCTCGGCGAGCAGGTCAGCCGCCGGCAATGGCTGGGACTGGCGCTCGGCCTGGCTGGCGTAACCCTGGTGGTACTCGGCCGCATCCACGGTGGCGCCGACGGCCTGGCCTGGGCCGCGGTGCTGGTGGCACTGGCGGCGATCACCTGCGGCACGCTGTACCAGAAGCGCTTCTGCGGCGGCATGGACCTGCGCACCGGCGGCGTCGTCCAGTACCTGGCCAGCGGCGCCCTGCTCGGCCTCGCCGCCCTGCTTTTCGAAAGCCGCGAGGTGCAGTGGAGCACGCCGTTCGTGCTGACCCTCGGCTGGCTGGTGCTGGGACTCTCGTTCGGCGCCGTCGGCCTGCTCTACACGCTGATCCGGCATGGCGCCGCGTCGAAGGTGGCGAGCCTGTTCTACCTGGTGCCGCCAGTGACCGCGCTGGCCTCCTGGCTGCTGTTCGACGAGCGCCTGGCGCCGGCGGCGATCGGCGGCATGCTGCTGGTGATGCTCGGCGTCGCCGCTGGTCAACTGGCCGGGCCGGCGCGCCTGAGGCCTCAGTGGCTGTAGTGCCGGGTGGCGGCGAAGCGGTTGAGGAACAGGTGGATCACCAGCACCGTCATCAACGTGATCAGCACCGCGAAGCACACCGAGGTAAATCGGTAGAGCACGCTGTACATCATGTCGTGGGTTGGCGTCAGGTACTGGCCGAGGACGATCGCCAGGGTGGTCAGCGCGCCGAAACCGATCCCCGGTACGCCGTTCTCCAGCATGTGGATGCGCGCGCAGAACATCGCCGAGATCCACAGCAACAGGGCGACGAAGGGCAGGATGTCGTAGTGATCGTAGAGCAGCACCTGCAAGCCCACCGCCAGCGCACAGCCGAGCAGCGTACCGAGGGCGCGGATGCGCCCGGCGAAGTGCACGCCCTTCCAGTGCATGGGAAACAACACCAGGATCGAGGCGATCTGCGCCGACAGCGAGTCCTTCAGGTCGAAGGTCTGGAAGACCACGAAGGACAAGGTCGCCACCGTGGCCCCGAGCAGCGTCTCGTGGCGCCGGCTGGGGGCGTCCTTGGCCGGCGCCTGGCGCGGCGACCGCGGTTCGACGTCGGGGAACAGGTAGAACATCAGCACGGCGATGGCCACCGTCAGCCAGGTGGCGACCATGTTGCTGGCGAGCATGTCGAACAGATCGACGTCCGGATAGCTGGCAAAGTGCAGCAGCATCGAGAGGAACACCGAACTCAGTGCGCCGAAGAAGAACAGCGGGCCGCGCGCCATCAGGGCGAAGCGGTAGACGAAGAGGCCGAAGACGATAGGCGTCATCAGCAGCGGCCGGTCGCCGAACAACCCGTACAGCACCAGTACCTCGACGCTGATCACCACCGAGTTGGCGAGGAACTGGCGGACGATGTGCAGGTTGATCACCGGCGTCAGGCCGAGCAGCAGCATCGGGTAGACGCCGAAGAACGAGCCGTAGTCCCAGTTCATCAGCTTGCAGACGAAGAACCCCAGGGTGCCGCCGCCGGCGATGCGCAGGCACTGACGCAGGTCGTTGGCGGACATCGCGAGCTTGGCCGGCATGGCGTCAGTAGACGTAGTGCAGCAGGCTGATGGCGACGATCTGCGCGCGACCGAGCAGATGGCTCAGGCCGTCGCCGGGATAGAGCTGCACGGTGGCCTTGGCACCGGTGGGCAGCAGGCCTTCGGGAAGTTCGTCGAGCACCACGTGCAGGCGCTGGCGCTGGGCGTCGCGAACCCAGCGGTCGGAGGTGACCGGCGCGGCGAGGTCGCCGTTGGCGTCCAGCTGGCCCTCCTTGACCCCGGCGTCGATGGCCGCCACCCGCGCGCCGAACACTTCGCCGGGACGCGCGTCGAACACCACCGCCGCACGGTCGCCAGGGCGCACGTAGCGCAGCGATTTCTCGCGGAAGTCGGCGACGATGTCGATACGGTCGTCCACCAGCGCCGCCACCGGCGTTCCGGCCGGAACGTAGGTGCCCGGGGTCAGTTGCAGGTTGCTCAGGGTCCCGGCGCGGTCGGCCCGGACGCTGCTGTATTGCAGTTGCAGACGAGCCTGGGCCAGGGCATTGCGCGCCTGGCGCAGGCGCAGGTTGTCCTCGCCGGCCGTGCCGCGTCGCGCGGTCAGCTCGCCGATCCGCGCCTGGGCCGCGGCGACCCGGGCACGGGCGGCCTGGGCCTGGGCGCTGACCTGCTCGTGCATCTGCTGCGACACATGGTGGCGCTGCACCAGTTGGGCGGTGCGGCGCGCCTCGCTGTCCAGCTCGCCGGCGCTGCTGCGCGCGGCCAGGAGGTCGGCCTTGGCCGAGGCGATGGCGGCATCCAGCTCGCGGTTGGTGCGCTCGGCTTCCTCCAGTGCCAGTTCGGCCTGGCGCACGGCCAGTCGGAAAGGCTCGGGATCGAGGCGGAACAATACTTCGCCGGGCTGCACGTGGCCGTTGTTGGACACCAGCACCTCGGCGACCTGACCGCTGACACGCGGCGCGACGCGCACCACCGGCCGGGTCAACTGGGCCTGCGGGGTGAGCGGCATCCACAGGTCGGCGACCAGGAAGTAGACGAACAGCAACACGAATACCGCGATAGCGACTTGAACCCAACGGGCAAATCGTTGATCGGGAGTCATAGGGTACGAGCCTCGAATCCAGCGGGAATGCAGTCGCCGCAGCGGGGCCTGAATGCGGGGGTTGGCGCGGCCGGGATGGAACCGGCGACCCGGACGACGGCCAGTGGGTAGCCGTCGCCGCTGCGGCGACCAGGTGACGCAGTATATTTCGAGACAATCGCCCCTGGCCTGCCGGCATCGGCAATAGATCGTTACAGACAGCGTAACAATCGAACGAGCCGGCACGGCAGGCCGCTGCCGCAGTCCGGCACCGGGCCATGCATCGCCAGTGCCAGGACACCCCTGTAGCCCTCCTGCGAACTCTAGCAGTGGTCGCGCCCGGTCGACGGCGTAGATTGGCTGAACGATGCGTCCTTCCTGCCTGCGCATCGCCTGCCGCCAAGGACTGCGGATTTCTCCCGACACGCCATACCGCGCGCCAGACGGCTGCCTGAAAAGGCAGGCCAGGTATTCAGTGGAGATACACCATGGCAACACAAGGAGTGTTCACCCTTCCCGCCAACACCCGGTTCGGCGTCACCGCCTTCGCCAACTCGTCCGGAACCCAGACGGTGAACGTGCTGGTCAACAACGAGACGGCCGCGACCTTCAGCGGGCAAAGCACCAATAACGCCGTCATCGGCACCCAGGTGCTCAACTCCGGCAGCAGTGGCAAGGTACAGGTCCAGGTCAGCGTCAACGGCCGCCCCTCGGATCTGGTCTCGGCACAGGTAATCCTGACCAACGAGCTGAACTTCGCCCTGGTCGGCTCTGAAGACGGCACCGACAACGACTACAACGACGCCGTCGTGGTGATCAACTGGCCGCTCGGCTAGGAGTTCGGAAGGGACGGGATGGCGGCAAGCCGCCATCCCTTTCCGACTTCCTGCTATGCCTTGAGCACCTGCCCGAGCAGCAGCAGGCCGGGCAACCAGGCGGTGAATATGGCGCTGGCCAGGGTCAGGTAGGCCACCGGCTTCTGGATGCTGCGGGACAGCCCCAGCAGCAGGAAGAAACAGAACCAGAGCAACGCCCAGACTGTCCAGTTGACCGCGTTCCACAGGCCGAACGGACCACTGGCGCCGGCGAACGACTCGATCGCCACGGTGCAGGCGGTGAGGCTGACGAACAGGCAGAACCAGCCGAGGCCCTTGCCGTCCACCTCGAGGAACTGGTTGGCGGCCACCCACAGATAGGTAAAAGCGAATAGCAGGGTTAGCGCTCCGGCCTTCAGCGAGCCCTGCCCGGCTGCTGCGGAAAAGATCAGGTAGAACGCGACGCAGGCGCTCAGCACGCCGACCAGGAAGTTGATCACCGCCACCTCCCGACCGCTGATCTTGCCCAGCAACCAGACGGCATTGAGAAACAGCACCGCGCCAACGTACAGCAGAACCAGTCCCAGCATCATGACGATACCCCTCTTGTTATTGTTCTGGTCGGCCCGGATCGCTCAGGCGGACGGCTCGTTTCCCAGCAACTCCTGAGCGATCTTCAGGATCGGCTCGCGCCGCTTCATCGCTTCCCGCGACAGGTACTGGTGCGCCTCGCGCTCGTCCCAGCCATGGCGCTGCATCAGCAACGCCTTGGCCTGGTTGATCCGGGCCTGGCCGGCGATGCGTTCCTGAAGCTGCTCGGTCTTCTGCTTCAGCTTCGCCATTTCCTCGCTGATGCGCCGCGCCGATACCAGCACAGGCAGCACCCGGTGGGCGTCGAGCGGCTGGGTGATCACGCCGTGGCACTCCAGCTCGATGATCTGCGAGAGCACCGCGGGGCTTTCGTACTCCACCAGCGCCACCAGGGTAGTGCGCGGAGTTCCGGCGGCGAGCAGCGCAGCGATCTCGTCGTGGTGGCGATTCTGGAAAATGCTGGTGAAGACCACGTCCACCGGCACGTCGAAAGCTTCCGGCGGCGGCCAGCACTGGCGCACCGAACAACCGATGCGGATCAGTTGCAAGACCAGGGCGTCGCTGACCTCTCCCGGCGGGTTGAGTACCAGCACCTGCAACTCGCGCAGGCTGCCGAGCAGCGAGTTGGCGCTCATGGGAGCGCTCCCCCGCCCATGCTGGCGGACCAGTCGTCGAGGTTATGCACGACGACATAAGGATCGGGGCGAATCGGTTCGGGCGACTGCCAGCGGACCTGGAACACGCCGCGCGCATCGATTTCCGCGATGCGCGAAGACAGGCGGCTGTGGTTGTTCTGGCGCTCCACCCGGACCGGCCCCTGGGGCGCGTCGATGTCGATGTCGTACAGGTGCCGCTGCACGTCTTCCACCCGCCAGCTGCCTGCGGCCTGCGCGGCGCGGCCGAGCAACAAGGTCTGCCAGTAGGCCGCCTCGGCCCAGGCGGTGATGGTCGCGTTCTCCGGGAAGAAACCATGGCAGGCCTGGACGAAGGCTCGGCTGGCGGGCGTATCGATGCTGGAGAAGTAAGGCGCGACCACCACCTGCCCCTCTGCCACGTCGCTCTCCATCTTCGCCACCTCCGCCTCGCTGGTGGTCAGGCTGGCGATCGGCGGCCGCCTGCCATCGCCGTAGCGACGGGCGATGGCGCGATACAGCTCGGCGGTGCCGGTGCCCACCACGGTGGAGAAGACCACGTCGGCGCGCGCCTGGTAGATGCGCTCGACGGCGCGCTGCACGTCGTCGTCGGAGGGATACAGCGGAATGTAGATTTCCTCGAGCACCGTGCCGCCGTGCTGGCGGTACAGGTGGCGCATCACATGGTTGCTTTCCCGCGGATAGATGTAGTCCGAGCCGATGAACACCACCCGCTCGCCGTAGTGGCGAATCAGGTACGCCGCCAGCGGCGCACTGTTCTGGTTCGGCGCCGGACCGCCGTAGACGATGTTCGGCGAATACTCGAAGCCCTCGTAGGGGGTCGGGTAGCAGAGCAGCGCGTCGGCGCGCTCGACCACCGGCATCACCGCCTTGCGCGTGTGCGACATGTAGCAGCCCACGAGGAACCGTACCCCCCGGTTGCGAATGAAGTCCTCGGCGCACAGCCGATAGCGGTCCGGGTCGCCGCCAGGGTCCTGGGACAGCGTTTCGATCGGGCGACCGCCGACGCCGCCCTCGCGGTTCAGTTGCTCGACCGCAAGCAATGCGCCATAGCGCTGCGAGCGCTCGATATCGGCGGTGACGCCGGTTTCGGAGAACAGCAGGCCGATCAGCGGCCGCTCCTGGTGCGATCCCATCCGTTTCCTCTCCTGTGACTGTCGCTCAGCGCCGCACGAAGCGAACCCGCTCGTGCTCCAGGCTCGCCAGGTAGGTCGTGCAGTTCCCGTCGCCCGGCTGGTGGTGGTCGAGCAGATGCTCGGCCAGCGGTACCTCGAGATGATGACGGACGCTGCGGCGCAACGCACGAGCGCCGAACTGCCGGTCGAAGCCAGCGCGGGCGATCTTCGCCAGCACCTCGGGGGTCGCCTCCAGGCGACAGCGATGCTTCTCCAGGCGCCGGTTGAGCCGCTGCACCTCCAGCTCGACCAGGCGCGCGACGACGTCGCGTTCGATCCAGTTGAAGGTGACCACGCTATCGAGACGATTGACGAACTCCGGCGAGAAAGTCTTCAGCAGCCGGGCCCGGACCATCCCGTCGATGTCCCGCCGCCGGCGCTCGCCGCCGACCGGCAGCAGGCGCCAGGGCAGGCGCTGGCGACGCTCGTCGTAGCGCTGGATCTCATGGGCGCAGAGATTGCTGGTCATGAACACCAGGGTATTGCGGAAATGGTAGGTGCGTTCGCCGGAAGCGACCCGCAGCAGGCCGTTGTCGAGTACGTTGAGCAACGCATGGACCACTTCCGGGCTGGCCTTTTCCAGTTCGTCGAAGAGAACGATGCCGGGGCGCCCGGGACTGCCGTCCAGCTTGTCCTGCTCCAACAGGGTGGTGCCCTCCTTCGCCCCGACGTAGCCCGGCGGCGCACCGGTGAGGGCGGCGGCATAGTGCTCCTGGGACAGGGTGTTCATGTCCACCCGGCAGAACCCCTCGGCGTCGCCGTGCAGGGCCCTGGCCAGGGCGCGCACGATCTCGGTCTTGCCGACCCCGGTGGGGCCGAGGAACAGCGCGCTGAACAGCGGACGGCGCGGGTCGGCGATGTCCGCGCGAACCACCTTGAGCATGTCCTCGACGGCCTGTAGCGCCGGTTCCTGGCCGAGCACCTCGGCGCGCAGGCAGTCCATCACCGCCGCCGGGTCGAAACGGAAACGGCTGTGCAGGGCGCTGCGGTGACTCAGGTGGGCCTGGAGCAGACTTGCCTCGGCAAGATTCTCCCGCGCCAGGGCCTGTTCCTCGTCCTGCTGCCGGCGGGACTGGTCGAGCATGTCGCTCAGAAAAGGCATGGATGAAACTCCTTCTGCCACAGGGGGAAATGGCGGAGACGGCGTGCCGCACGACGGCACGCCGGGCTGGCGGCGTCTGCCGTCAGGCCTCCTTCTCCAGTCCCTCGTAGGGCAGCCGGCCGACCGGGCATTGCGCCACACCGGTAGTCGAGCGGGTCAGTCGCTCGACATTCTCGCGCGCCTTCTCGGCGTCGGTGACCCAGGTGCGGTAGAACTCGAACGGACACTCCGCCAGGCCCCGGTCGCCATCGCCGGACGCCTGCAAGCCGCTGTAGCCGCGGTGGAGGATCTTGAACAGGTGGTTCTGCGACTGATCGTTGGCGCGCGCATCGCGGATCTGCGAAAGCGACAGCTGGGCGTACTGGATACCCATTTCCTCCTCGCCGCACTCACCGAGGGTACGACCGTCGAAGCCGATGATCGCCGAGTGGCCGAAGTAGGAATACACGCCGTCGAAGCCGGCGGCGTTGGCCACCGCCACATAGCAGTTGTTGGCCCAGGCCATGGCCTTGGCCATCATCACCTGCTGGTCCTTGGCCGGATACATGTAGCCCTGGCAGCGCACGATCAGCTCGGCGCCCTTCATCGCGCAGTCGCGCCAGATTTCCGGGTAGTTGCCGTCGTCGCAGATGATCAGGCTGATCTTCATGCCCTTCGGCCCTTCGCTGACGTAGGTCTGGCCACCGGGATACCAGCCCTCGATGGGGCACCAGGGAATGATCTTGCGGTACTTCTGGACGATCTCGCCGTTGTTGTCGATCAGCACCAGGGTGTTGTACGGCGCCTTGCGCGGATGCTCCTCGTGCCGTTCGCCGGTGAGGGAGAATACGCCCCAGACGTTGGCCTTGCGGCAGGCGCGGGAGAATATCTCGGTTTCCTCGCCGGGGATCGCCACCGCGGTTTCCATCATCTCCGCCGGATCGTACATGATGCCCTGCAGGCTGTACTCGGGGAACACCACCAGGTCCATGCCGGGCAGGCCCTGCTTCATGCCAACGATCATGTCGGCGATCTTCCGGGCGTTGTCCAGGACCTCCGCCGCGGTGTGCAGGCGCGGCATCTTGTAGTTGACCACCGCCACTCCGACGGTGTCGTTGCTGCTGGAAATATCACCGTGACGCATGGGTATCACCTCTTGTTGTTATTTTTTCGGGACGAAAAAAGGCCCTCCCGGGTAACCCCGGGAGAGCCCATTTGCTCTGTGCGTATGCGTTAGGTTCGGTCCCGCGACATCGACGCTGATGCGCACGACCTGATGGCGCCACTTATAAGCCCCGTCGGAAGGAGCTGTCAAGGTTCATGTATCGTTATGTAAAACATGGAAGTGACAAGCGTATGCAAACGGCATCCGAAGCATCCAGCCTTCTGGGCGACGTACCAAGCCTCTATGGGAATTCTACACAGTCAGGCACTGGAAACAGTCGCTTGCCGCGCCCCGATGGTGACGAAGACAGGCGGCAAGGCAATCCCAAGAGGTGAAAACAAGCTCAGAGACATCAGGAGCGATGCGGGGAGTCCCCAAGGTAGAGCCCAGGTAATAAATACTGTCTACACATTAACGGCAAGAAGCATGAAATTCACTCGAATATTAGCTCATTGCCAAATAATTTCTCTCCTTATGGAGTTGGCGCATATGCATACGAGATATGGTATGGAGATATTCTTTCCTGCAACGCGGAACGACGGAAGTTTGGCACATAGCGTCCCGAAGAGGGACGCCATTGATGCAGATGCTAGGGAGTTTGAGAGGGATTTCTAACGAAAGCCATATACAGCACAATACAAACCAGTGATGATTACCCAGCTTGTGGAAGGCGGATCACGAACATTCGATCTCGCCTGAATACGAAGCACAGAATTCCAAGAATTATTGTCATCTTGACGTAGAACCACCAGGAGGTGGATATCTGGTCACTGAACAGGGAAAAGACAATGGCAGAAAAGAGGTACGAGGAAAGGACTGTAAAGTATAGGCTACCTTTCTTCGCTTTACAGTATGCATAAGAGCAAAGCATTCCATACAGAGCCATCACTCCTATTACGCCCAAAGCGCCATAGTGCGGATACATTGAGAAGAACATCGAGTAAACGTTGCCGAGTTCACCAGGCGCATACTCATAGAAGTCAAGATGAAGAGGGGGTTTCTGGCAGAGACCAACTGTAGCCAATATGCTGCAAAAGCCATTTAGCGGCGACCAATATGGCTCTAAATGTATTGAGCCCTGATAGTACCTATCGAAGAGAACAGGCCCTTGCAAAGCATATCCCGCCACATGACGATAGAGCTCTATGAAAAGAGTCGAGATCCCATCACCTTCATGAAATTGAATCTTGGATGTAGCGACAGCGCCAACAGCAATAACTAAAAACATTGCCAAACCTATTACAAGAAGGCTTTTTAAAGAAGGACTCCCCTTGACAAGTATGTAGATAAAGAATAACCCGACAAGCATCTGCATAAGTGATGCTCGACCACTTGCGAGCAAGATAACCCCCATCCATGGAACAGATATAGCCAAGAAGCCTAGGACTCCACACTTACCGCGCAAGTATAGTAAAACCACAAGTGGTATGACGGTCTGTCCAAGCTGTAAATAGTTCATTGAGAGCGAGCTTAAAACGGGCTCACCGGATACAGACTGGGCGCGCGCCATATACGCAGCCTCGCGCAGTGTTGGAGCTATAGAAGACAAGTCTCTATAAATTACCGTAAGAAATACGATGTGCGCCAAGCAGAAAAAGATTACGAGCGCCCTGGTCCGAAGTTCGCTATCGAACAGAAAATTTGAACTCGGCGCACGAAAGTAACCGTTGTAAAGAAACGAGAAACACCCAGCGGAGAGGGAGAATGACATCACACCAAACAGAAAAATTAGCAGTGCATCAGACTCGACACGGTAGAACCCTATCAACGATGCTAGACTGACACCGATGAGACCTAGCCCCCAGGTGATAGGCATAGCGACCGAGGGGTGTATGGCGCTACGCGCTAGAAGCCTCGCAGCCACTGCAAATATGAGCAGGGTTGCACCGGTGAGCATCGCGTACATGGCATCCTCCAGACTGACAGGCGCCGATTGTAGCCGATAGCCACATCTCTGTGGCTACGATTCACTTCAGGATCCAGCTGTTCATTGCTTCAAAGCTCGGCGTACCGTCCTGCGGTTAGGTTCAGGGTTGTGCCATCAGTATTGGTGTAGGTCGCATAGGTACTGTCAGAGATTCTGCCCCGGCGCTAGTGATCTTAACGCTTCCACCCGAACATTCCTCATACGACCATAAAGGGGACAGATTTATTTTCTCTACTCTAATTTTTCTAGCATGGAGACTCCAGTTCAGATGCCGTAAAGGAATTTCGCGATGCCTAGGCAAGGGCGCATGGTTTAGCGAGTTATTTGCTTTGAGTAGTTCAGCGTGGGCGCAGTCGCTGAAATTAGAGTAGTAAAAATAAATCTGTCCCCTTTTCTCTGTCCCCTTTTCTCTCGCGCGGAGGGGTGTACTGCCTGACGCCGGGCGGCAAGAAAAGCTATCGGAGAAAGTGACGGCAAGCGGACTGGCGAAGCGGCGAGGGAAGCTGGAGCAGAGCATGAAATGGCGTCCCGGAGAGGGGTCGAACCTCCAACCTTCCCCTTAGGAGGGGGATGCTCTAACCAATTGAGCTACGGACCATAAAGGGGACCGGGCCGGCGCCACAGCTCCCCCAGTTCGATATCGAGGTTTGACTTAACTAAGCCTGCCAGCATGCTTGCAAGCTCGCCGTAATTAGCATCAAAGACACCATCTGGAATGCGACAAGGTTTAAGTTGGTCTTAAAGATGGTTGGAGACCTTCAATTTACTTGGCTTTTCTGCTTATTAGTTTTATCTCGTCTTCTATTTTTGGGTAGTGGAGTAGTGTTGAGTCTCTTGTGAGCATCAATAGTCCTGATTTTAAGTATTCCCAATCACTTTTGGGGTATTCTTCTGAGTAGAGATTCTCATCAATGATTCCGACAATTATAGCTGTATCTCCGTCGCCAAGATCAATTTTGTCTCCCAGCTCTACTTTTTTTCCATTTGAATATCTCATGAGTAACCTCAGTTTATAAACGGCTCTACTGGAACTGCGTTTTTCGGTAGCTGCTCAGGTTTTAATACGTAGTTTTTCTTCTGCCAGAAGCATCGGCAATTGTTGGGGTTCTGATTGGCAACAAACATGTTGTGATGAGATCCATAAACCCCGTGTTGCATTTCGTCGTCTGGAATAATGTCTAATGGTCTATAGCCCAAGGTTCCAACAGGAATGATCCTGCCGCTAATTGTCTTGCACGGCGGGCAGTCTTTTGGGCAGTTTTGCTCTTTTGTATCGCTGTCAGCTTGTGGCGTAGCTCCGGAAATACTAGCCACCAGCAATACTCCCCCTAACAGTCTTCCCGCAGGTAATCGAATATTTCCGGGTATCCAATCGTATGCTGATTTAGGAATATCAATCTCTATTGCTGCTAGACCTAAAGGATCAATACGGTTGAGGGGGGCTCCCTGTACATATCCGTATGTGTTCACTCCCCCACTTAGTCCAATCGGATCACTCTCCACATACCGCCCAGTCTCCGGATCATAGTCGCGGAAGTAGTTGTAGTGCAGCCCGCTCTCCGCATCGTAGTACTGCCCGGGGAAGCGCAGGTTGACCTGGGTGCTGCCCTGGCTCAGCGCTTCGCCGCGGCCGAAGGCGTCGGACTGCCACTGCCAGGCGATCTGGCCGCTGGCATCGGTGGCCAGGCGCGGGGTGTCGAGGTGGTCGCCATGGAGGTAGAGCAGGGACGGGTTGCCGACCTTGCCCTGGGCGTCGTAGTCGGCGTCGATGGTGGCCAGCGGCAGGCTGTCCAGCCACAGGTAGTACTGGGCTCGCAGTTTCCGGCCGCTGCCGTCGTGTTCGGCTTCGCCGAGCAACTGGCCGTCGGGACCGTAGAGGTAGGTGGTGATGCTCTCGGGGGTGAGCTTGACGATGCGTTGGCCGAGGGCGTTGTAGCGGTATTCGGCGACCTGCTGGCCGTCGAGGCTGACGCTTTGCAGGCGGCCCTGGGCGTCGTAGGCCAGTTTGCGTGCGGCGCGGTCCTGGGTGAGGTTGCCGGCGGCGTCGCTGGTCACCGCTTGCGCGCCGATGGAGGTCAATCGGTTGCTGTCGGGCGCGTACTGGTAGTCCTGGCTGCTGGCGGTGCCGCCTGAGGCGGGGTTGTCGCTGCGTTGGGTGCGGTTGCCGACCGCGTCGTAGGCATAGCTGCGCCCGCCCTGGACGCCGCGTTCCTCGGTCAGGCGGTCCAGCGGGTCGTACTGGTAGTCCAGGGTGCCCCAGAGGCTGTGGCGGTGCTGCTGGATATTGCCATTGGCATCGTGCTGGTAGTCGCTCTGCCAGGGGCCGACCTTCTGCCGCAGCAGTTGGTAGTCCTGGTCGTACTCGCGGCTGAGAGTGATGCCGTTGCCCCAGGTCAGGCGCAGCAGCGGGCCGAAGGGCAGGTAGGCGATCTGCCCGACCAGGGTGCTCGGCGCCTTGTCGCCCACTGCCAGGGTCACGCTGGCGACCTGGCCGCCGGCGTTGCGCGGGTAGCCGATGGCGAGGCCGGAGGGGTAGCCGATCTCCAGCAGTTGGTTGGCCGCGTCGTAGCGGTAGGTCACGCGGTCGAGCAGGGTCTGCTGGTCGAGGCGGATGCTGCGTACCTGCTCGACCAGGTTGCCGCGCTCGTCGTAGCGGTACACCAGGCTGTCGCGGGCACCTTCGATGGCGCCCAGGCGGCCGATGCCCTTGTTGCCGTCGGCGGTGAGATCGTAGCGGTACTGTACGTCGAGGCTCGGGTCGCTCGGCGAGTGGCGCTCGATCAGGCGATTGAGGGCGTCGTAGCGATACTCGGTGACCGTACCGCGAGCGTCGGTGCGGCGGATGACGTTGCCGGCGGCGTCGTGCTCGAAGGTGGTGGTGCCGCTGTCCGGGCTGACCAGTCGGGTCAGGTTGCCGAGGCCGTCGTATTCGTAGCGGGTGGTGACGCCGCGCGGGTCCTTGACCTCGGTGAGGTTGTCCTGGGCGTCGTAGGCGAGTTGGGTCTTGCCGCCGAGGGGATCGCTCTGGCCGACCAGCCGGTCGAGGGCGTCGAAGGCCTGGCTGTGGGCGAACTGGCGCGGGTTGGTTTCGCCGACCGGATTGTCGTTGAGGTCGTAGGCGAAGCTGCGTGTCTGGCCGCCGGCGCCGACCGCACGGAGCAGCCGGCCAAGCTCGTCGTAGGCCCATTGCTGCTGGCGCACCAGGCTGCCGCTGGCGTCCTTGATGCGCTGGGCGGTGCGATTGCCCTTGGTGTCGACGTCGTATTCGAGGCGTTCGCCGAGGTTGTTGCCGATCGCCACCAGGCGCCGTGCGTCGTCGTATTCGTAGCTCAGCCAACTGCCGTCGCCACGGGTGACGCGGGTGATCTGGCCGACTGCGTCATAGTCGAAGCGGGTGGTGCTGCCGGCGGTGCTGACGGAGGCCAGCCAGCCGTCGACGCCGGTGTAGGCGAGGCTGCTGGTGACGCCGTTGGCATCGGTGATGCTGCCGGGCTTGCCGCGCTCGTCATAGTCGCCGAGGCGGGTGACCTGGCCGAGGGCGTTGGTCACCTGGGTCAGGTTGCCGCGACTGTCGTAGGCATAGAGGGTGACGTCCTGCACATCGGTGCGCGGACCGTCGGCGCGCTCGATCAGGCCGAGGGCGTTGTAGCTGTAGCTCCAGGCGCGCTCGGCCGCCTGCGCGGGCAGGGCCAGGGCGCAGGCCAGGGCGAGGGCGCCGAGACGGGGGAAGTATGGGGGGATGCGCATGGGTGTCGTCCTTGTCAGCGGGTGGTGACGGTCTCGCCGGTCTTGCGTCCCTCGGCGTCGTACTGGTAGCGGGTGATCCGGCCGGGCTCGCTGACCTGCACCGGGAGGAACAGGGTCGGGTGCCAGTCGGTTGTGATGGTGCGCGCCTGCGCAGTGCCGGCGGCCTCGGTGCGCGAGGTCTCCAGGCCACGGGCGTTGTACTGGTAGGTGGTCAGGTTGCCGTTGTTGTCGCGTTTGCTGGTGAGCAGGCCCTGGTCATCGTAGGTGAAGGTGGAATTGCTGCTGGGGCAGTTGGGAGAGGGTTCGCCTTCGATGGCGACGATGCGTTTGATGCCCTGGATCACCTGGAAGCGGTAGGTGGCCTGCTTGCCGTATTCGTTGGTGACGGTGGTGGAGGCGTCATCGTTGTAGGCGAGGGAGACCTTTTCGGCGCCGTTGGCGTGTTCGCTGGAGATGGCGCGGCCTTGGTTGTCGTAGGCCCAGGTGGCGAAGCGGCGATTATTGTTATCCTGGATGCCTGTAAGTAGTTTTATGTTCCTCGGGTCGTCATAGAGGTACTGTGTTTTCGTGTTGTATTGCCCATCTGTTCGTGTTACCGAAGTGAGTCGCTGTTCCTTGTCGTATGTGTACTCAATGGATATACCCCCTATCTGAGCGCGAAGGAGTTGATGGTTGGCCAATGTCATCAACTTTGGAAATTATCCATAAATATCATATAATTAGCGCTCAAATCAGTGCATGGGAGAAGCCCTTTTGACTACCTATACCGCATCGCTTGACACCGCCAGCCAAACCCTGGCTTGAAAATTGTACAAAAAATAACCAGCCCGCTCGATTGTCCCGCCTTCATCGCCGCCCACCGCCAGAATCCTCAAGACTTTACCCGCCGACGCCAGCTCACCTTCAAGAACCTCGTCCTGTTCCTGCTCAATCAGCCGCGCACGGCCCTGCAAACCGAACTCGATCAGTTCTATCGCGTACTCAATCAGGCGTCGACTGAGACGCAAATGGTCACTGCGCAGGCCTTCTGCAAAGCGCGCAAAAAGCTCAACCCCGAGGTATTTGAAAGTCTCAATCGCCTCCTGCAGCAACAAATTGACTGCTTCGGGCTGCGTCAGAAGTGGCGTGGGCTGAGGGTGCTCGCGGTGGATGGCTCGACCGTGCATTTACCCCTGGAGTCGACCATGGCGACCTTCTTTGGCAGTCACTCTGGCTTTCCCATGGCTCGCTTGTCCACACTCTACGAAGTCGCTGACGGTCAAACCTTGCATAGCCTGATCGTGCCCCTGACAGTCGGTGAGCGCGACTGTGCCCATCTGCACCTTGAGCACCTGCCGGCTGACAGCCTGACGCTGTTTGACCGTGGTTACCCTGGGCACTGGTTATTCGCGCTGTTCGCGCAGCAACAGCGGCACTTTCTGATGCGCCTGCCCTGTGGCTATAACGCCCAGGTCAAAGCGTTTCTACACTCTGGCCAAGTTGAAGACACACAGCTTTTCGTGGCCAACCATCCTGAAGCACGTCTGTTCTGCTCCGAGGCTGGCGTTGATCCTGCCAGCCAGATCGAGCTGAGACTGATCCGGGTCGAGTTGGCCAACGGCGAAAGCGAAGTATTGCTGACCTCGCTGCTGGATCGAGAAGCCTTTCCCGCTGAGGTGTTTGCCGAGCTTTACCACCGCCGCTGGGGCATCGAAACCGACTTCCGTCGCCTCAAACAAACCCTGACGCTGGACAACTTCAGCGGCCGCAGCGTGACCGCTGTAAAGCAGGACTTTCATGCCGCTCAACTGTTGAAGAACCTGGCGCTGTTGATGCAGCACCTGCTACAGCCGGTCATCGAACAGCGCCACAAAGGTCGCAAGCTGCGATGGAAAGTCAACTTCACCCAAGGCGTGTCACGGCTCAAAAATACCCTGGTCGAGCTGCTGGTGCGGCACTGTGCTCAGGGGCTGAGCAATGTGCTGGCCTTGATGGCTAAAAGCCTCAGTGCCGTACGCTCAGGCCGTAGCTTTGCGCGCCAACGCAAACGCGCAGCCAGCCGAGGTTGTGAGGGCTACAAACCGACGCGCTGAAGAAACACCACCGCCCAACCTCCGTGCAAAAAAAGCTGGCCACAAGCGGTCGGCATAGGCTCGTCCGGAGGACGAGAAATCTCGCCTAGACAGCCGGAACAGACGATGATCACATCACCGCCAGCCCAGCTAGACCGCCTGATTGAGCGGCAGAGGCCTGGTCATCGCCCGACGGCCATGGCGGCTGGCTGCTTCGGGGGGCTTGCCTTGGGCAGGGCTGCAGCTTAGGTTGATGACATTG
>NZ_JBQENS010000012.1:0-3040 GCF_052044465.1 Pseudomonas sp. 22490
CGCGCGTGGAGCACGGCCGGGGTGCCGTCGGGCTTCTTCTCGATCAGGTGGACGATGGCGTGTTTGATAGGCATCAGAAAGACTCCTGGTTCAGGGAACGCTGCCTGTCGGCTCGACGGAGCAGGGCGCGGGCATTGAGCTCGCCGCGTGCGTCGCTTGGCGTGGAAGAGATGAAGATCGAGGCGCAGCCGATCTTGCTGAGCTTCAAGTGGCCGCCGGCGGAGCGGTCGACGCTCCAGCCTTCGGCTTGAGCGAAGGCCACCAGCCGGCGGACGCTTTCCCGGGCGCCGCGAAGGAAACTACGCATCAGTGGTCTCCTCGCTGTTGAGCTGCAGCCAGGTCTCCATCTCTGCCAGGGAGCGGGGAAGGCTGTCGGTGGCAGCAGCAGTCAGGAGGCGTTTCACCAGTTCCTGAAGGCAGCGACGATCGTTCTGTCGGCTGCAGGCCAGGTCGTCATGCGCGGAACGCAGCATGCGGACCTCTGTGCGCAGTTGAGCGAGCTCGTCAGCAACCGGCCGGTAAGCGGTGACGTCAGGCATCGCGCGCTACCTCCTTGGGATCTTTGCAGGACAGTTCCCAGCGACTCTCGATGCGCTTTTCGTGGTCGCCTGCCTGTGCCGGCATACGGGTGATGTAGGCGTTGTCCTCGCCGAATAGCCGTTCGGCAAGGCGGGAGGCTGCCACCTTGTCGCTCCAGGTGCAGGTCGCACGCTGCTTCTGAATGGTATTGGTCCAGAAGCCGGCGCCATCGAACTTGACGATGCACTGATAGGTCTGGGACGCCTTCATGATTCGGCCTCCTTACTGAGTGCATCACCGATCTGAACGGCCACCAGTTCGGGCAACTCCGGCTCATGCCCGGGATAGTTGTTGGCCAACTGATGCAGGAACTCACGCGCGGCGTCCTTGCTGCCTGCAATGCGGAATACGGCGGTGAGGTGCTGGGAGTCCTGAGTGCCGCAGCAGAGGTGCGGCACCAGGCTCACTTTCAGCGAGCAACTGAACAGGTGTCGCGGGATCCATACCGACCAGAAGTAAGCCGAAAGCAGTTGCCCCGGAGCGCGCGTAGTGACCACCAGGGTCCCGGCCTGGGTGGTCGAGATTTCGATGTACCCCAGTTCCTCCAGCTCACGAAGCTCTCGCTCCATCGAACTGGGTGCGACCGTGCTCTCGTCCCGCGAAAGGCGCGAGATCACTTGGCTGAGGGCGTCCAGTTCGATCGGATTGACCCCAACTTGATTGGCATGAACCACCGCCGAGTCGGTGAACGCGGCCGAGGCGTGGATACTCGGAAAGCGGGCTTCAGTGTTCATCAAAGACAGCCTCCAACTGATGGACGTCGTAGCTCCCGCAGCAGGGGCAGACCAACACCTCGGCTTCTCCTTCTGGGGTGTTCTCGGCGGGAAGAACCTGGCGCACCAAGTGGTGTGGGTGGTGCTGGTCACAATTCATGCACTGGTGGGTGACCAGGGGCTGGGAAGTGTTCATGTATGGGCTCCTTGCCGGCGTGGGCCGGCAACTGGCAGCGGAAGACGAGATGAAAAATGAGGTTGCAGGACCGGTAGCGCTAAAGGCGTGACGGTCGCAGCTAGAAGGGAGCCGGACGCATCCGGTGGTAAGGTTGGCGTCGCCAAACAAACCCACCCAGACCACAGGAGGTCCGGCATGAAAGGAGACAAAATCGGGACGTCACAGGCCGTAGAGCCGTATGAACGCACACTCTCCCGCCTAATCGAGCGATATAGGCAGGAGAATGGTTTGGAAAAGGAGCAGCCGCTGACCACTGAAGATGTAATGGTGCTCCAGCAGCAGTATTTGCTCAGCGTCTTGGGCACTGCACTTGCAGAAAAGCACAGCTGGTCCTTGGGCGAGATCGTCGCAATCGACTTCGCGCTCATAAGGCGCTACTCCTGGACGCCCCAGCAGGTGCAGGCGCTGTCTCCTGCTCAAAAATGGCTAGCCATATGCGATGAGCTGGAGCCGCTTCATGTCCCGGAAGAGGCGCGTCGGGTGTGGCGCGATGAGAGGCAGGTGCGGGGACCAGTTCCCATAGATAGTAGGGAGGACGACCTCGAGGTGTGGCGGGAAGCACTTGCCCAGTAGCATCCGTGGGCGAGCTAGAGGTCATTGGAACGATCGCGCTCTCACCCCATTCGTAGTCTGCTGGCGGACTGTTCCAGCTCTCCCAGAGAAGCCGCCCTCTCAGCTCAATGATGAGTTCGTCATGAGCGGCCAGGACGGCTGCACGCTGGGTCGGCAGGTCCAAGGCTTGGCTGGGGTCGTCAAGCGCGAAGGCGAGCGTCTGCCGGCACAGGCCAAGGGCCTGTAGGTAGGGTTGCAGGCCTGCGCTTGGCCAGGCGTCCTCGATTTGCGGGGTTGACCAGCCTTTGTCGGTGAGCGCCTGGCGTAGGGCGTGCTCCAATGCAGTGGCCCGAACGAACGGCCGGGTCGTCCGGCCGAGCCCCGTGAACCAGAGTACGGGGCTCGGCCCTTCGTGGGTCCGCAACTGTGTGACGGCGCTTTGCAGTGCCTTCAAGACAGAGTAAGCATTCGTCTGAGCGACTTGTCGCTCGAGCTGGCGCTGCCTGAGCCAGGTCGCATCGATACCCAGGAAGGAAAAGGTGTACTGCAACTGCTTGAAGAGGTCCTCCATCAGGAGGACGAGGTTCTCATGTGAGAGCCCGAAGCGTTCGTAGTAGGGGAGTCGCTCCAAATGAGCCTTCAGGAAGGCTTTTGCCTGCTCTTCGGGTTCGGCCATGAGGGACTCGATTAGTGCATAGGACAGGTCTTGGCGCCAGTCTGGATTCTGGGCGCAAGCCTCGGGAGGATTGGTCGTGGTCTGCTGGTCACGCATGACTAGACTCCTTGCCGGCTCCCGCCGGCGAGAGATCGGAAGTTCAATAGATGAGATGAAAAATGAGGTTGCAGGACCGGTAGCGCTGAAGGCGTGACGGTCGCTGCTAGAAGGGAGCCGGACACATCCGGTGGTAAGGTTGGCGTCGCCAAACAAACCCACCCAGACCACAGGAGGTCCGGCATG